>JAGHTJ010000053.1 GCA_018065375.1 Candidatus Equinaster intestinalis
CAGTATGTTGCGCCATTCGAGGAGAAAAATTTCACCGATAAAGAAGTAATAGAAAAATGGTATAAAAACGATTATCATAATATGGTTTTCGGTAAAATCGAAAAGGTTTTAATTAAATAAACGGAGAAAATTATGAACGGACAGTATAAATACGAACTGCATCTGCACACCTCTGAATCGAGTATGTGCGGGCATTTGAGCGCGGCGGACAGTTGCAAAATGTATATGGACGAAGGTTTTGCGGGAATGGTTGTTACCGACCATTATCATTACCTTTCCAATCAAAACTTCGGTTCTACCCAAAAGCAAATCACCGAGGGTTACATAAAGGGCTATCTCAAGGCAAAGGAGACGGCAAGGGATAATTTTACCGTGCTTTTCGGTATGGAATTTAAATTTTGCGATGGACCGGACGATTATCTTATCTACGGAATAACTCCCGAAATGCTCTTAAATGCCGATGGACTCGATTATTTTAACCGCGCCGAGCTTCGTGAGTTTGCCGATAAAAACGGTCTGCTGATTATTGAGGCGCATCCGTTCCGCCAAAACTGTAAGCCTGATGAAACACCGGGATTTCTTGACGGAGTAGAGGTGTATAACGGTCATACACATCACGAATCGCATAATGAAAAGGCGCTTGAGTTTTCCAAAAAAATAGGCGGAATAAGAACGGCTGGAAGCGATGTTCACGCGGCGGATATGGTGGCCAAAGGCGGAATAATTACAAGCCGCCCGATAAATAACGAAGCCGAGCTCGTAAAACTGCTTAAAAGCGGAGATTATTCGATTTTGCGCGCAGATAAAAATTAAAACCCATTTTTTCTTTTAAATCACCGAAACTTTTATCATACTGCGCTTTTGTTATGGCACCGTGGGATAAAAATGTATCAAGCAGTTGTTTTTGGTTTAAAAATAACTGCTTTTTCTTTTGCTCGGCGGTAAGATTTTTAAGGTCGGGAGTATTGTCCATAATATCAAGTCCTTTTTGTACATTATAGCAAAAAAGAAAAATAAATCAATATAAAACCGCCGCAAACGATTGCTTGCGGCGGTTTGGCGTCCCCGGCGCGATTCGAACGCGCGGCCTTTCGCTTAGGAGGCGAACGCTCTATCCTACTGAGCTACGGAGACACGGTAACTGTAATTTTACAGCATTATTCGGATTTTGTCAAGGCAAGCAGCTTTAAAATTCTCGGACGGTTATAACGCTGGATTATTACAAATACAGAGTCTATAAGGGCGGCGCCGATGGAGGTCAGAATAAACGCCCACGGTGCGCCGTAGGGGATAATCATGGCAAGCGGCAGGAAAGAAAGCGCAATTATTATCTCGTGAACGATTTCGGCTTGAGTGATGTTATGTAGCAGTTCTTTTTTTGTGCGGGTCTTAACATCAAACTGCTCGGGGCGGGCGGTTATCATTTTGCCCTTCCATTTTTTTACCCGTAAGAATTTATATAATTTTTTCTCAAACTTTTTCTGTTTATACCAGTCATTATCATAATGAAAATCACGATTTTTATAGATAAGAGTTACTACTTCGCCGACAATAAGCCGCATTGCAAAGTGATAGAAAAATGTAAACGAGGTTATAAGCAGGGTAAGACACAGCGGAGAACGGTTTTTATGGTATACTGCCATAAAAACTGCCGATAAAACTCCGAATAGGATTATCATGGATATTATAAAAATTATAAGCTTGGATTTTTTCATTATTCAGCCAACTTTTTAAGTGTTTCGCCGGTGATACGGTAGGTGGTCCAATCCTTCATAGGTTCGGCTCCGAGCGACAAATAAAAGTCAATGCTCGGCTTGTTCCAATCGAGGCACCACCATTCGAGCCTTCCGCAACCCCGCTCCACCGCTATTTGAGCAAGCTTTTTAAGAAGCGCCTTGCCGTAGCCTTTTCCTCGGTATTCGGGCAGCACGAAAAGGTCTTCGAGATATATTCCCGCGCGGCCTAAAAAGGTTGAAAAGTTATGGAAAAACAGGGCAAAGCCGATTTCTTTGCCGTCTGCTACCGCGAAAATAACCTCTGCTTTTTGTTTTTCGAATATCCATTCGCGAAGCAGTTCCTTTGTGGCAACAACCTCGTTTGCCATTTTTTCATACTCCGCAAGAGCTTTTATAAATTCAAGAATTTTTGCCGCGTCTTTTTCCGTTGCAAAGCGGAATGAAATGTTTTCCATAATTACTCCCCAGTGAAATTTAATATAAATATTTAAGCCACTTAAAGTATTTAAGGTTGCTTAACGTAATAATGCATATTGAGAAAACGGCGGCTGATAATGCCGATAATAAAAAGAGCAACATATTATGAATGCCAAAACCTGAATACAAGCTTATAAATAAATACTGACTGACGAAAATAAGTGTACTCATTTTTCTTAAATACAGAGCAATATTTTGCCTGCAATTTACTGTAATATTGTTTCCGAGCATAAATGCAAAATATGCCATCGGGAAAACCGAAAGCCAAATTACCGTAATGGTAGTTTTAAATATTACTATGAAAACAAGACTTTCAATTACAAGAGCTATAGTTGATATAATCAGTCCGAGAGTTAATTTTTTGATGTTATCGGTTTTGCCCTTGTTCTGACTTTTTGCTATATTCATACCGAGCGCGGTGTAGGGAAAGGCATAAAACAGCCCGTTTCTCGAGCCGTAAAAATCGGGCTGTGAATTTACAAATATGTCTTTGAAAATCGGGAACCAGGTGGATTTTATACAACCAATCAGCAAGAAAACAAAGGCAATCACCAAAACGGTTTTCGGTTTTAAAAACTTTAAGAGCAGGAAGGTCATCAAAAAGCCTATAATAGTGCCCCAAAGGTACCATAACGCGTGGGTATTGCCGTACCAGAAAAAGAGGCGAATTATTCCCCATACCGACATATTTGATAATGATTTAATATCAAACGGCAGGTAAATTAGCGACCAGATAACATATAGAAGTAAAATTCTTTTGATGTATTTTAATGCGCTTTTTTCCTTTATCCAGAAAAAATATGCACCGGCAATAAAGAAAAACGGAACGCATAATTTTGTTATAATTCCGAATCCTCGGTCTAACCAGACGTTGAAACCGAAAGGCTCGGTATGTATTCCTACAACCAAAATCGCAAATACGAATTTCATTATATCCAATGTTGTATTTACGGATTTTTCTTTTTGCTGTAACAAAATTATCACCTCTGAAAAAATTTTGTGTTATTTGCTTTTTTCTATTTTTGCTACCGTCTCCACATGGGTTGATTGAGTAGAATTGATGTCAGATTTTCGCCGTGTACGCGGGAACAAATCTACTGCCAAAATGGGCGACATCTATTCCGGCGTCTAAACCTTGTGTGTTCGTGGGAACAGGTTTGCTTGCACTTCGCGCTACTATATAATTCCGGCTGCAAAAATGGGCCAGATTGCCATCGACTCAACCCTGTCGATACATTCATCAGCTTTTCACTCCCTATCCAATGAGACGCTCCGTTCTCTGCACTCAATCTGCCAGACAAAGGAGCCGCATCGCTTCATCCCAGAAGCTTTTCACAT
>JAGHTJ010000120.1 GCA_018065375.1 Candidatus Equinaster intestinalis
AATTCCGCAGAAAACAACCGGATTTACTTTTCGGTAACCGGCAAGCGCCTCGCTTGTGGGATTTTCCGCCAATGTTACGGTATCGCCTACGCGGGCTTCGCTTACGGTTTTAATAGATGCGGCAAGATAGCCCACCTCGCCTGCCTGCAGGCTATCGCAGGGAACAAGCGCGGTAGCGCTCTTTCTGCCGACCTCTACAACATCGAACTCGGCACCCGTTGCCATCATTTTAATGCGGTCACCGGTTTTAATTTCGCCTGCAACCACGCGGAAATAAACTATAACGCCCTTATAGGCATCGTAATAGGAATCAAAAATAAGGGCTGAAAGCGGGGCTTTTCTATCGCCCTTTGGGGCGGGAAACTCGCTTACTATTTTTTCGAGCACTTCCTCAATATTTATTCCCGTTTTGGCGGAAATCAGCGGAGCGTTATCTGCCGGAATACCGATAATTTCCTCGATTTCGGTTTTAACCCTTTCGGGCTCGGCAGAGGGCAAATCTATTTTATTTATTACGGGCAAAAGCTCAAGCCCGTGGTCTGCCGCAAGATAGGTATTGGCAAGCGTTTGCGCCTCTATTCCCTGCGAAGCATCAACAACCAGCAGCGCCCCCTCGCAGGCGGCGAGAGAACGGGAAACCTCATAGTTAAAGTCCACATGCCCGGGGGTATCAATAAGATTGAGCTCATACTGTTTGCCGTTTTCGGCATTGTAATAAAGGGTTACGGCGTGAGATTTTATGGTTATACCGCGCTCACGCTCCAAATCCATACTGTCGAGTATCTGCTCCTCCATATCGCGCTCGGCTACCGAGCTCGTTTTTTCGAGCAGGCGGTCGGCAAGAGTTGATTTGCCATGGTCGATATGCGCGATTATACAGAAATTTCTTATGTTTTCAAGGGGAAATGACACAAAAATTCTCCTCACCAAATAAATTCCTTTACATTTTACCACATTTTTTCGGGTTTTACAACTATGTTGAAAAATTCGGGAATTTGTGATAAAATTTTAAGGAAGGTGATTTAATGAACTGCGAAACCTGTGTAAACTATGTTTACGATGAGGAAACAGACGAATATGTTTGCCTGTGCGATTTGGATGAGGACGAATATGCCGCTCTGCTTTATCGCGGGTTTAAGGACTGCCCATACTATAGGCTTGACGACGAATACGGTGTTGTAAGGCACCAAAACTGAGGTACATTATGAGCGAACACAAAAACGAAATACTTGAACAACAGCGCAAAGCCCGACGCGAATTTATCGAGCTTAAAAAGATGCAAAGCGGCGAAATAGCGCCGCCGCCCAAGCCGAGCGAGGAGGCGAAAGCCCCCGAAACGGCGGCTGAAAAACGGCAGAATTTCTGGTATCACTACAAGTGGCAGACCATAGCAGTTATTGCGGTTATACTGGTGCTGGCAATCGGCATTGCCGAGTGTGTTAAGAGACCCGACTACGATGCAAAGATTGTAGTTTGCACCGAAAGCTTTAATATACCCGAGCTGCTTAACGCATACGAGGACTATATAAAAGAGTTTACCTCGGATATAAACGGTGACGGTGAGGTTAATGTTCTGATAATTGACTGCGCGTATACTACAAAAGGAAAATTTGACAGTGAGTATGTTTCATCCTTAAGTTCAAAGCTCCAGGCGCTGATTGCAACCGACGGCGAGATTCAGCTTTTTATAGTGGATGACGCCAAAAAGGAATACTTAAACAGCATTTCGAGCACTGTGGGCGATTTCTTTGTGGACGAAGCCCCTTTGGGCGCCGAGCTTTACGAAAAGCTTAACGCCATAGCAAAGGCTGAAGACCTGACCGTGCCCCAAAGCTTAATTATCGGCAGGCGGGTTGTTAAGGGCACACTGATAGAAAATGTTAAGAATATCGAAAAGTACACCGAAAATTCCGACTCTATACTCCAAAAAATCAAATCAAAAGTTGCAGAGTAAAAATTTTTATTGTATAATAAAG
>JAGHTJ010000112.1 GCA_018065375.1 Candidatus Equinaster intestinalis
TATAGGTATCGTTTATCCGATTGTAACCCGCAGTATGCTCAATGATTTAATACCGAATAAAAAATACCGCCTGATAATATGTGCAGGTGTTGCTTTGCTGGCGCTCTATCTTGTACGTATGGGGCTTCGCTATTTTATTCAGTATTACGGTCACATGATGGGCGTAAGAATGCAGGCTACAATGCGAAGCGATATGTTCGAGCATCTCGAAAAACTGCCATATACCTTTTATGATAACCACGAAACCGGTAAAATAATGTCGCGTATGACCAACGACCTTATGGATATAAGCGAGCTGGCTCATCACGGCCCCGAAAATATAATCATTTCGGGCATTTCCATTATCGTTTCGTTTATTTATCTTTCAACCATAAACATCTGGCTTACGCTCATTATTTTCGCCTGTGTTCCGGTGCTTATAATAATAGCCTCAAAGCTGCGTGTAAAAATGAAAAACGCCTTTAAAAAAAGCCGTGAATCAATAGCCGAAATAAACGCTTCGCTTGAGGGAAGCATTTCGGGAATCAGGGTTACCAAGGCGTTTACCAATTTCGAAACCGAAAGCGAAAAATTTGAAAAGGGAAACAATAAATTCGTTCTTGCGAGAATGGACGCTTACGATGCTATGGGTAAGTTCCATTCCTTCAGCAATTTCATTACCGATATTTTCAATGTAATAGTGCTTATTGCGGGAGGATTTTTCCTCTATGCGGGCAGTATAAATTTTGCGGATTATTCGGCGTTTATAGTGTCGGTTAATATGTTCTTGGGACCGGTTACACAACTTATCGGCTTTATGGAGCAGTATCAAAGCGGCGTTACCGGATTTGAGAGATTTATCGAAATTATGAATGCCGAGCCCGAAAAGGACAGCGAGGGCGCAGTTGACGCCGGAAGACTTTCGGGTGATATAGAATTTAAAAACGTAACCTACTGCTATACAAAGGAAAAGGGAGACGTTTTAAATGATATAAGCCTTCATATCGAAAAGGGCAAAACCTATGCACTTGTAGGTCCGAGCGGCGGAGGAAAAACCACGATATGTCATCTTATACCGCATTTTTACGATGTAACGCAGGGCGAAATTCTGCTTGACGGTAAAGAAATACATACCTTAACATTTGATTCGGTAAGAAAGAATATAGGTATAGTTCAGCAGGATATATACCTTTTTAATGCTTCGATTAAGGATAATATACTTTACGGAAATCCTCGGGCGAGTGACAGCGAGGTTATCGAGGCCGCCAAGCGGGCAAATATCCACGATTTTATTATGGAGCTGCCCGATGGTTACGATACCCAGATAGGTGAAAGGGGAGTAAGACTTTCGGGAGGTCAGAAACAGAGGCTTTCCATTGCGAGAGTTTTCCTCAAAAACCCGTCAATACTCATACTCGATGAAGCAACAAGCGCGCTGGATAATACCACCGAAATACTTATTCAGCAGGCGCTCGATGAGCTCTGCCGCGGCAGAACAACACTTGTAGTTGCTCACCGACTTTCAACCATAAAAAATGCCGATGAGATTGCCGTTATCTCAAAGGGAAGAATAATAGAGCAGGGAACACACGATGCTTTAATGCAAAACGGCGGAGTGTATAAGGAATTATACGAATTACAGTTTAAAGAAAGATAGAGAGGATATAAATGCCCGTTAAGGAAATTGAAAACAATGCGGTTTTGCCGGTGCTGGCGCTTCGCGGACTTGTGCTTTTCCCCGAAATGGTAATGAATTTCGAGGTAGGCAGATTGGTTTCGCTTAATGCGCTTCAAGCGGCAACCAAGGGAAATCAGTTAATATATCTCGTGGCTCAAAAGGATATAAGAGAAGATGAGCCTACAGCGGATAATATTTATGAAATAGGCTGTGTTGCACGTGTAGCGCAGGTTCTTAAAACTCCCGATAAAACGGCGAGGGTTGTGGTAGACGGTCTTTACCGTGCAAAGCACACCTCCTTTATTAAAAACGGAAATTATTTTGTTGCGAATGTTCAGAAAATGGAGGACGTAATCCCCAAGGTAAGGGCGGTTTATGCCGAAACTCTGCTTCGCAGAATTCGCAACGAGTTTATGAATTATGCCGAAAATCTGCCCAAGATACCGCCCGATATTCCGCTTACCGTGGAAACTACGGACGAGCTCGGTTATCTTACCGATTACATAGCCTTTAATATTCAGGCGCAGTATGATGATAAGCAGTATATTTTAGAGCAGGATAATCCGGTAAAGCGCGCAAAAATACTTATAGACGTTTTAAAAAGAGAAACCGAGATTTTAAAGCTTGATATTAAAATCAGCGAAAAGGTCAGGGATAATCTTGACGAAAATCAAAAAGAATATTATTTACGTGAGCAGATAAAGGTTATAAACGAGGAGCTTTACGGTGAAAACTCGGGAGACGATGAGTTTAACGAATATGCCGAAAAGATAAACAGTCTTAACGCTCCCGAAAGCGTAAAGGAAAAGCTCAACAGCGAGCTGAATAAGTTTATAAAAATGCCGCAGGGCGCGCACGAATCGGTAGTTGTGAGAAGCTATCTCGATACCTGTATACGTCTGCCCTGGAACAGCTATACCGATAATAAGGTTAATATTAAAAAAGCCGCGAAGATACTTGACCGTGATTTTTACGGTATGCAAAAGGTTAAAGAGAGAATACTCGAAATGCTCTCGGTTTATACCTTGGCTCCCGATATTAAGGGACAGATTATATGCCTTGCGGGCCCTCCCGGAGTGGGTAAAACCTCCATCGGTAAAACCATTGCCGAATGTACCGGCAGGCAGTATGCAAGGGTTTCGCTCGGAGGAATCAGAGACGAAGCCGAAATAAGAGGTCACCGCAGAACCTACGTAGCGGCAATGCCGGGCAAGATTATAAATGCCGTTATATCGGCGGGAAGCGGAAATCCGCTTATACTGCTCGATGAAATTGATAAAATCGGCAGTGATTATAAGGGCGACCCCGCCGCCGCTCTGCTCGAGGTTCTTGACCCCGAACAAAACACCACATTTACCGACCATTTCCTCGATATGCCCTATGATTTAAGCAAGGTGCTCTTTATCACTACGGCAAATAATACCGATACCATTCCCGCTCCGCTTCTTGACCGTATGGAAATAATCGAGCTTTCGAGCTATACCAGGGAAGAGAAGTTCAATATTGCCAAAAAGCATATCGTAGGCAAGCAGATTGCAAGACACGGTCTTGATAAAGAAAAAATCAAAATTACCGATAAAGCGATTTTCGGTATGATAGATTTTTACACAAGGGAAGCGGGAGTAAGAAAGCTTGAGCGTACAATAGCTACGGTTTGCCGCAAAACCGCCAAAATGATAGCGGAGGGTAAAACCGAAAAGGTAATGGTAGATGAAGCTATGCTCGAAAAGATGCTCGGCGTTAAGAAATTCCTGCCCGAGCAACTCCTTAAAAATGATGAGGTCGGCGTAATAAACGGCCTTGCATGGACATCGGTAGGCGGCGAGATAATGCAGCTCGAGGTTGCTACCTGCGCGGGTACCGGCAAAATCGAGCTTACCGGAAGCCTTGGAGATGTTATGAAAGAATCCGCCCGTGCGGCGATAACCTATGTTCGCTGTAACGCCGATAAGTATAATATATACCCCGATTTTTACAAGGACCGCGATATTCATATTCACGCTACCGAAGCTGCCGTTCCCAAGGACGGACCTTCAGCCGGTGTTACGATTACCGTGGCGCTTGTATCGGCTCTGACAAATATTCCGGTGCGCCGTGATATTGCCCTTACGGGTGAAATCACCATACGCGGCAGGGTGCTCCCGATAGGAGGCCTTAAAGAAAAGAGTATGGCGGCATACCGTGCCGGAATTAAAACCGTGTTTATCCCGAAAGAAAACGAGGCGGATTTAGCCGAAATAGATGCGGTTGTTAAAGACACCATTAAGTTTGTTCCGGTTGATACGGTTGACGAAATAATAAACAACGCTTTAAAAAAGTAAAGGAAAAGTATGAATTACAACAATGTGAACTTTGAGGCCGCTTTCGGAAAAAGCAGTCAGTTTATTCCCTCCGATTTGCCCGAGATATGTTTTTCGGGCAGGTCGAATGTAGGAAAATCCTCAATAATAAACGCCGTGCTTTCGAGAAAATCGCTCGCGCGGGTAAGCACCAAACCCGGTAAAACCGTAACGGTTAATTTCTATCGGGTGGATAATATACGCCTTGCCGATTTGCCGGGTTACGGATATGCTAAGGTTGATTTTGCGGTTAAAGAAAGATTTTCCGAGCTTATGGAGGGCTATTTCGGCAGCGGCAGAAATATTAAAATGGTTTTTCAGCTTATAGATATGCGGCATAAACCGAGCGCAGATGATATTGATATGCTGAAATTTCTGAACCATTATAAAATGAACTACTGTATCATTCTCACCAAGAGCGATAAGCTCAATAAAACCGAATATGCCGAAAACCTCGAAATGATTAAAACCGAGCTCGGCTTCCTCGGTGCAGAAAGGCGGATTATTCCTACATCTGCATTAAAGAGTGAGGGAATACCCGAAATCAGAAAAATCATTGAAGAAATTTCCGAAAATTGAATAAATTGTCAACTGAATTTTACCCACCAAAGCTTTTTTTGGTGGGTTTTATTATATTTTTCGTTAATTTTTATACAATATCACC
>JAGHTJ010000114.1 GCA_018065375.1 Candidatus Equinaster intestinalis
TCCCTGGCCTCTTCAAACCGTGCTTGTAATAGGACTCGGCAACAGAGAAATCACCCCTGACGCTTTAGGTCCCAAAACAACCGAAAACATTCTTGCTACCCGTCACATTTCGCCCGAGCTCGCACGGAGTTTAGGAGTGAATTTAAGATGCAGGGTTGCCGTACTGTCTCCGGGAGTTTTGGGACAGACGGGCGTGGAGGCG
The DNA here is from genome assembly GCA_018065375.1 of Candidatus Equinaster intestinalis. The sequence goes on from JAGHTJ010000114.1 coordinate 203, forward strand.
GGCGAGGTTATTCTCGGCATTTCCTCGAAAATCGAGCCCGATGCCATAATCGTTATTGATGCGCTTGCTTCAAAAAGCGTTTCGCGGCTTTTTAATACACTTCAGATTTCAAACACCGGAATAACACCCGGCTCCGGAGTTGGAAATTCACGGTTTGAGATAAGCGAAAAAACGCTGAAAAAACCCGTAATTTCAATAGGTGTTCCCACCGTTGTTACGGCGCACACCTTTAAAGACGAGGAAAACAACGAGCTCGATATGATTGTAACTCCCTCCGCTGTAGACCGTCTTATAAACGATGCGGCAAAGCTGATAGGTCTTTCGGTAAACCGCGCTTTACAGCCCTTTCTTTCCTTCGAGGAGCTTCAATATTTAACATAAACCGTTTTGCTTTTTCATATATTTAATCGGTGATGTTAAAATGAAATTCAAGGGAACGGCGCTGATTATTTTAACGATATTTTCGGCAATTTATCTTTCCGTTTTTTGCGGATATGAATATATGAGCGGGAAATTCCCCGAAATAATAGATGAGCTAAAGCCCAAAAACGAAATCAGCTTACCCGAAGAAAAAAAGGAAGAAGTAAAAACGGAAAGCGCAAGGGAAAGCTCGTCTTTAATATCTTCGAGCGCAGTTAATGTCGCTTCAAGCGAGCCTGCCATCGGAAAAATCACAGCAAAATTTTTAAATCCATACACCTCAAACACATCGTACGGCAAAATTCACCTTAAAAACAACACAAGCGAAAAGCTTGATATTGAAGCTTTATATAAGCAAAAGCTGAAATTTAAAATTGCTAAAAACGGCGAGCCGCAGGTTTTGCTTCTTCACACCCACACCACCGAAAGCTTTATGTTAAATGACAACGATTTTTACACGGCGAAGGACGCCACGCGCAGCCGTGACTCGGCAAAAAATATGGTTGCCATAGGCGATATTTTCGAGGAAAAGCTCAAAAATGCGGGCATAGGTGTTGTTCACGATGCCACAATTCACGATGACCCCGCCTACACCGGAAGCTATGACAGAGCCAAAGAAACAATACTTAAAAATCTGAAAAAATATCCCTCGATTAAGATAGTTCTCGATATTCACCGTGATTCGATTTCGGGAAGCGGCGAAAAGGAAAAAATCAAACCGATAGCCAATATAAACGGCAAAAAATACGCCCAGGTAATGCTGGTTATGGGAAGCCAGACCGGAGACATCAAAAACTTTCCCAACTGGAAAGAAAACTTGAGCCTAGCGCTTAAATATCAACAAAATCTGGAGGTAATGTATCCGGGACTTGCACGCTCGATAACCTTTAATTCGGCAAAATACAACGAAAATATAACCGGAGGCTCCCTGCTTATCGAAATAGGCAGCGAAGCCAACACGTTAGATGAAGCGAAGCTTTCTGCCGCGGCGGCGGCTGAAGCACTTACAAGTCTTTTAAATACCCTGCAATGAGAAACAGAAAAATTTTTATGAGAAGCCTTAAAATATCATTTGTTTTTGTTTTCGATATTCTGCTGCTTATTTTCGGAATATGCAGAGTTTACGAAAATATGCAACAGCTTTCCTACGGTAATTATGTGAATGCCGTGGAAATAACCGAAAACGGCATTAGAATACTTGATTTTAATATAACAAAAGAGCAGCTTTACCGATTTTGGTAAAACTGCTCTTTAAAATTACTCGGTAACTGCGGATTCTGCGGTTGATTCCGGCGAAATCTGACTGACCGGTTCGGGTTCGGGCTCGTAGGCATTTACACGAAGCACTATTCCCGCGCTTCGGCTTATTTTGGTTCTTTCAACCGGCTCGGTTTCGATTACCACTCCGGTTGGTTTATTTGCATTGTTAACATTTAAAACGGTTATATTATCATAAAGGAAGCCTTCCTTTAAAAGCTCGAAAATCGCATCCCCCTGGGTTTTTCCCGCAAGGCTCGGAACTGCACCCTTTTGAGAGTCTGCGCTGATTTTAACCTTAATTTCGGTACCTTTTTTAACATTCTGGTCCTTTTTCGGCTCCTGGTCGATTATATAGCCGCGGTCATAATCATCGTTATACTCGGTAACCTCGTTTGTAATCTCAAATACGAGTGTATATTCGTTATTATTGAGAACATCGGCATACTTTTTGCCCACAAGGTCGGGCACCTGATAAAGCTTATCTTTATTTTCCGGCTCGATGATATTCGGCTTATTTTCTGACACTACCTGCTCTGACGAAACATCGGCGCTCGAGGTATTTTCCTTTTCCTCACCGGAAGGCTTAACAATTATAAAGTAAATCGCCAACGCCAAAACTATAAATATCGCCGCCGTAATTCCCGCCGCAACTATTATGGTTTTGCTCGAACCGTTTTTGTTTTTCCTGCTTCCCGGACCCTTCGCTTTAACATCGGATATTGCAATTACGGGTGCGGTATTGCCCTTATCGGGAGCTTCTCCCTTTGAGGGAGAAAAATCGGCATCTGCCGAAACCGGTGTAAGTGAAATACGGAATTCGTCCATATTCGGTGTACGGTTTTCGGGCATAATCTGCAAGGCGTTTGCCAGCGCGGCAAGAACATATTTCGGTATCTTTTCGGCGAAGCGCGCGGGAATTTGCATATTATCATTTGAAATACGCTCGGTAACATCGGTAGGCGCCTTGCCCATAAGAACACGGAAAAGGGTTGCCGCTATACCGTAAACATCGGTATATTTACCGTCTCTGTTTTCGAGGTCATAGCCGTACTGCTCAATCGCCGAATATCCCGGGAAAAGCTGAATTGTCATATTACTTTTTGACATACGAACAGAACGTATGCAAATTGAATTTATACGAAGCTTACCGTCTCTGCCGACACTTATGGTTTCGGGTGAAATACCCCTATGTATAATGCCTGCCTCATGAAGCTCGGTAAGGGTTGTAATTACCGGCAGGAAAAGCGGACGCGCCTGCTCCCAGGTAAGATTTCCGCCGTTTCTGATAAGAAATTCTCGAAGCGGTATCGATGGAACCGATTTTGTAACGCTGTAAGCCGTTCCGTTATCCTCAAAAACCTCAACAGTAGGCAGAAGCGCCGGTAAACCCTCAAGACCCATAAGCTTGCGGTTAAGCTCGAGGAAGTTCATAATACCGTCATTAAAAGCGAACTCGTTTCCGCTTTCTATTCCCACCGATTTATCGGAGTTTCTTACTGCGGCACCCTTCGGAAAATATTCTCTTATTTCAACAATCTGGTCGTCCTTATTATCCCAGCCTATGTAGGTAACTCCCTCGCCGTTACTTTCGTGAGCGGCTCCGATATAATACCTTTCCTTAAGCCAGAACTTTACCGGCAGAAATTCGGGGTCGTTATTATTTTTGGCTTCATATCCGCAGATAGAACAAACCTTTTCTCCGCCATTATCATTCATACAACCAAGACAAAGTCTTTCGGTATCTAACATTGTACTCCTCCTATCAGCAAAGTATCATTATTTATAATTATACCACCATATTCAAAAAAAGTACAGTTTAAATTCTGTAAACCTTTTATTGCGCCGTAGTTTCTTCGCTTTGACTACTCTCGCTAACCTCCGAAGACTCTGCCGTGCTCGGGGTTTCAGATGGCTGCGGCGGCGCCGGAACATCAGGCTTTTTATTCCAGGGATTATTCTTATCGGGGTCGGTAGGGTCCCAGCCTCTGTTCGGACTTTTTACATCTATTTTTTGAGCTGACGGCTTGCCGAGCGGCAGTTTTTCGTCTCCGTCATAAATGTTCACCGTTGTACCTATCGCACAGTTATCGTATATCCATTTTGCATCAATAACCGAAAGTCTTACACAGCCGAGAGATGCGGCAGTTCCGAGCTTATTATACTCCTCATATTCGAGTGTGGACTTATCCCTTTTGAAATACGGCACCGAATGAAACAAAATCTGCCCAGTAATTCGTGTGGCATACTGTCCGTAAACTCCGCCTACGAGGGCACGCCAATCATACTTATTTTGTGTGGTATATGTACCTTTTGGGGTTGCTCCGTTTTTACCGCAGGAACAAACCATGGCCTTTACGGGAACGGTATATTTTCCGTTATTATCCTTTTTATAAACCGTTACGGTATTCTGCTTGCGGTTTACGCTTAAATAATAGGGATATTTATTTTCTTCGCTGTTTTTTGAGGGGGTGACATTCGAAACGGAATTGCTTACCGACCTCGATTGGCTTTCCTTTGAGGAAACCTCCTTTTTCGATTCAGCCTCTTTACTTGATACAGATACTTCTGCGGATTCGGGTTTAGAGCTTGAGCTTTCGCTTTCTGTTTCTTGGCTCGAAAGGGCAGTAGATGTTACCGTATCGCTATTTAAGCTTTCGGGAGAATCGTTTTGCGGTGAATTACAGCCTGCCGCCAAAGACAGAACAAGAAAAACCGAAATTGCCGCAAAAATTATCTTAATCTTTTTCATCGTTTCTCACCAAAGGTATGATTTTTTTGAAAACGCAGGTATGCTTGGGGGTTACAAGCCTGTCCTCATGCATACTTCCGAAATACCAGTGCTTAAAATCGCTCGCACCGTCTATTTCCTCAAAAAATCCGTTTAGTTTATTTACACTTCCCTGCGCCCCGCTACGAAGAAGCATTGCGCTTTTCACAAGGGAGGGCGGCTCGTGGGTTATAATATAATCAACCTTACAACCGACATCATCAAGGGTTCTTGCCGCCTCGGTAAGCTCGGTGGGGGTTGGCATTTCTTCCTTCCACCAAAGTCCGTTTTCAATACGCATATCCTTATCCATACTTTCTCCGCCGCCGAAGGTGAAAAAGGAAACACCGTCAATATTATAAATCTGACCCCTCATCAGGTGAATAAGGTTATCCTTTACGCGGTGAATCATACCGCCCTTCCAATATGTGGTTCGGCAGGAGCTTATATAATCGAGGTTATCGTGTGTGCCGTCAATAAATGCTACGGTGAACTTTCTCGAGCTCAAATAATCTATATATTCCTGCTGTTTTTTGCCGCCGTTCCATATATAACCGAAATCGCCGCAAACTATCAGCACATCGCCCTTTTTGAGCTTGAACCATTCACGGTCATAAAGGCGTTCCTCGCTTCCGTGCATATCGCCCGTTATATAAATCATTTTTTCACCGCCCGATAAAAAATATAGCATTTACCCCTTTATTTTTGATAGATAATATAGTATAATTG
>JAGHTJ010000103.1 GCA_018065375.1 Candidatus Equinaster intestinalis
ATTAATTATTCATTTAGAAAACCTATCACGGGGAGACGAATGAATAATGAATATTGAATAATGAAAAATGAATAATACAAAGCAAAAATCCTACCACTTTCATGATAGGATTTTCGCTTTGGTCGGGGTGACCGGATTCGAACCGACGACATCCAGTTCCCAAAACTGGCGCGCTACCAACTGCGCTACACCCCGATTTGAAATATTAAGTAACAGTGAATAAATAAAGTTATGTCTTCGTTTTGGCAACCCTCTTGCGGTGCCCAAAACTTTCTTTAGGCGCGTGGCGCCTGAAAGTTTTGACCGCGGCGCTTCGTTTCGCTCGCTGTTTCGTCCACCGGACGCGCTCGCGACCTCACCCAAAACTGGCGCAACCCGCTGCGCTACACCCCGATTTGAAGTAATAAGTAATAGTGAATAGTGAATAGGTATCAGTATAAACAAGTGCTTCATCAGCGGTTTTATGCCGCTGATGAAATTTTTTTAGTAATAAATTATATCTTCCTTGGATTTCTCCACCAAATCTTTTGTATAATTCTCAAACGCTTCATCGAGAGATACCGTTTCGGAAAGTACATACGAATTTTTACCGTAATCCTCTTTAAGCAGGTTAATCATCTGATTTTCGGAGTAGTTCTCTGCCAGCGATTCGATATATTCTTCCTCTGTCAAGCCCTTCTTTTGCATAGACTCTTTAATATACAAATAGGTTTGATAGTTTTCGTAGTCTTCCTCTTTTACGGCTTTTAAGCTCGCAAAAACCTCCTGTGCCTGCTTTTTACATTCTGCCCCATCGGCTTTGATGTTCTTTTCCCCGGCCTCGTGAAGCAAAACAAGCCTTTCGATTTGCTCATTTAAAACCTCTTCATAGTTTTCCGGTTTTGAGAGCTTTTCGAGCATTTTTGCCTTTTCCATAGCATCAACAGCAGTTAAACCGTTTATCTGTTTTACACTGATTTCGTAGGCTTTTCTAGAATATTCAACCTTTTCTTCAATATCGGCTTTAAGTATATCCTCGCCGAAAACCGTTGCCGCTATGCCCTCTTTATTCGGCGCGCATGCTGCCAACACAGCCATCATCAAAACCAAGACAAAAAGCGAAATCTTCTTTAACATATTTTTTACCCTCCGAATTCACCAATCGGATTGATAATATGAGTAATCCAAAACCGAATTTCTCAATACGCTAACATTATAGGTGAAAAAAAGGAGTTTGTCAACCACCTTTACTATTGAAAAATTTTAAAATTGTAGTATAATAATATAAAATTATTAAAAGGGGTGATTTTGCTTGGTAAAGGTGTTATGCATCGGAGATGTTTGCGGAAGCGTAGGCCGAAATGCTTTAAGAAACAGAGTAAACGGCTTAAAGCACCAATACGGCATTGACTTTACCGTAATAAACGGCGAAAACTCGGCTGACGGCAACGGCATCACCCCCGCTTCGGCTCTCGACCTTTTTTCAATCGGTGCCGATGTTATCGCCGGCGGCAATCATTCCTTCAGGCGAAGCGAGGTTTTCGATTTTTACGAGCAAAACCCCTTTGTTTTACGCCCTCAAAACATTCATACGGCGGAGTTCGGAAGCGGCTACTGTCTATTCGATATGGGCAAATTTTCGATTGCGGTGCTCAATATTTCGGGTTGTGTTTATCTTGACAGGCTAAATCCCGATAACCCCTTTATCTGTGCCGACCAACTTATTGAGCGAGCCAAAAATGACGGTGCAAATATAATTTTAGTTGACTTTCACGCCGAAGCAACAAGCGAAAAGCGTGCACTCGGATTTTATCTTGACGGAAAGGTTTCGGCGCTTTTCGGAACCCACACCCACGTTCTTACAGCCGACTGCCAGATTTTGCCTTCCGGCACCGGCTACATTACCGATATTGGTATGACCGGACCAAAGCAGTCGGTTTTGGGAGTTAAAAGTGAAATTATCATTGAACGGCTCAAAAACGGCGACCAGCACAAATTCGAGTTAGCAAAAGGTCCGAGCATAATAAACGGCTGTATTTTTGAAATTGACGAAAAAAGCGGTAAAGCGGTAAACGCATTTGCCGTTTGCACCGAATAAGGAGGCACAAATGAGAAGAATTTTATCCTTAATTACGGTTTTGTGCCTTGTATTTTCGGTTACCGCCTGCAAGCAGGACAGCGGGAATTCAAATGAAAAGGACTCGCACAAAAGCGAAAATTCCGATGTGGTTTTAAGCGTTGCATACAACGAGACCGATTCCTTTGACCCTTATGCCGCAAAAACCGATGTCAACCGTCTTTTATGCACATTATTATACGATTCTCCCGTACGTGTAAATGAGGATTTCACATACGAGAATCTCCTTGCAAAGGAAATAAAGGTTTCGGGAAATGTTTGTAGTATTACCCTTGCCGATGCTTCATTTTCGGACGGCTCTCCTGTTACAAGTGATGATGTTATATATTCATTCAATGCGGCAAAAAAGAGTGAAAGCCGATTTGCCGCTATACTTAAAAGCATAAAGAGCGCCGAAAAATCGGACGGCAAAACAGTACGCTTTATTCTCGAAAAAAACGATGCTTATGCCGCTAATCTGCTGACATTTCCGATAATTAAAAGCGGCAGTAACACAAAAAAGGATGAAAACGGCATTGCGCTTTTGCCTGTCGGCAGCGGCAGATACACCGCAGACCTTAAAAACGAACAGCTTATTGCCAACCCGAATTGGGCATTCGGCAAGGTTTCGCAAAAAAGCCTGCGACTTGTAAACGCGGCGGGCGAAGAAGCTCTTTCACACGTAATCGACATAGGAGCTATTGATGTTTATTTTACAAATCTTGACGACTGCAAGATTATGCGAATGCAGGGCAACCGCAAAAACATCACCCTTAACAATCTCGTTTACATAGGATTTAATGCCAAAGACCCGATATGCAAGCAGGTGAATTTCCGCCACGCAGTATCCTCTGCGCTTGACCGTGCAAAAATCTGCGAGGAGGCATATTTTACAAACGCCGTACCCGCAACCGGAATTTTTCACCCGAATTGGAGCGAGGTTTCGAGCATACAAAGTATACTCGGCACCTCAAATATAAATATTGCTATTGAGAATTTAAACCAAATAGGTTATAATAGTAACGGAAGTGCACCCTTTGCAGTAAATTCGGCGGGTGAGGAGCTCACCGTAAAGCTGCTTGTAAACAAGGAAAATCAGTTCCGTACGGGTGCCGCCGATATGATAGTAAAACAGCTGGCGCTTTCAAAAATCAAGGTGATTAAAGAGGTTCTTCCCTTTTCGCAGTACAAGGCGAAGCTTGAAAGCGGAGATTTTCAGCTTTACCTTGCCGAAACCGAAATTTTAAATAATATGGACGTTTCTCCCCTGCTGTGTCCGGGCGGAAGCGTAGCATACGGAATTCCCAAGGAAAAGGATAAAAACTCCAAAACGAGTTCATCGAAAGAAGAAACATCTTCGGAGCCTGATGAAAGTTTTGCGAAAGAGCCCTTTGATGTGACTTCCTACGAGGAAACTGTCTCCGGAGAAACCACCTCAAGCACGACTTCAAGCGCCATAGAGCCGGAGTCCGAGCCAATCTCCTCGGTTACCCTCGAAGGTGTTATAAAGGGATTTTATGCCGGCAAAAACACAATAGCGGATATAGCATCTATGGCTATTTCCGAAATGCCGGTTGTACCGGTTTGCTACCGAACCGGAATACTGCTTTGCAGTACTAAAATCAGTGATTTCAGCAATTCATGCGAGAGCGATATTTACGCTTTCTTAAAATAATTTTCGGGAGGATAAAATTATGTTATCATACGAAACAAGATTAGGTACTGTTGGGATTTCCAACGAATATCTTTCAAAGCTCATCGGCAATGCCGTAACACAGTGCTACGGTGTAGTAGGTATGGTGCCGAGCGGAAACCGCCAGAAAATATTCGGCTTATTTTCCAAAAAGGATTCTGCCGATAAGGGCGTAATAATCAAGGGTGATTACGATAAATTATCGGTTGAAATTCATATTATCGTTCTCTACGGTATGAATATAAGTGAAATAGCAAAAAGCATCGTAAATAAGGTTAAGTTTACGATAAACGAGAGTGTCGGCATAACGGTAGAAAAGGTTACCGTTAAGGTAGACGGCATCAAGGAATAATTTTTCTGTGCCTTTAAAGGAGTGTTTTATTTGTTTAACGGAAACCTACTGCGCGATGCGGTTATATCTGCCGCAAACAACCTTTCAAACAACCGCAAGGCTGTTGATGATTTGAATGTTTTTCCCGTGCCGGACGGCGATACCGGTACTAATATGTCCCTTACCCTCGGCAATGCCGCAAGGGAGCTTGAGGGAGTACAAAACGAAAGTGTAGGCAATGTAGCCGGAATAACCGCCTCTGCCCTGCTTCGCGGAGCAAGAGGAAATTCGGGAGTTATCACCTCCCTTTTATTCCGCGGAATTGCCGCAGGCTTTAAGGGTGCAACCGAAATTACACCCGAAAATCTCACCAACGCTTTAAAACTCGGTGTTGAAGCCGCATACAAAGCAGTAATGAAGCCCACAGAGGGCACAATTCTCACCGTTTCGCGGGTTGCTTCGGAAGAGGCCGAAAAGGCGCTGAACGAGGGCAAGGACACCCTCGGTGTTTTCAGCAGTGCAATAGAGGGTGCGAGAACCGCCCTTGCAAACACTCCCGAGCTTTTACCCGCCCTCAAGCAGGCAGGGGTTGTAGATGCCGGCGGCAAGGGATTTTTACTTATTCTCGAAGGTATGTATGAGGTAATTTCGGGCGGCAAAATCATAGAAGCCGCCAATACTCCCGAAAACGAACAATCGGGTGAGGACGAATGGGAAAGCCGCAATGCCGCAGGCGAATTTGAAACCGAAATCACCTTTACTTATTGTACCGAATTTATTGTAAACCGTTCCGAAAAGTGTAAGAAGGACCCCAAAAAGCTCCGCTCATATCTCGGAAATATCGGTGACTGTGTTGTAGTTGTAGATGATGAGGAAATCATAAAGGTTCACGTTCATACCGACCACCCGGGTAAAGCACTTGAGGAGGCAATCGAATACGGTCAGCTCGTTAAGCTCAAGATTGAAAATATGAGAGACCAGCACGAAAGGGCAAAACACGATGCCCAAAAGTCCTAAAAAGGTTGCGGCGAAAAACGAAGAAAGAACCGAAGCCTTTACAGCAGCAGAGCCGGTAAACGATTACGGTTTTGTTTCGGTAAGCGCAGGCGCAGGTCTTGAGGAGCTCTTCCACGAGCTCGGCGCAGATGTGGTAGTTTCGGGCGGTCAGACCATGAACCCGAGCACCGATGATATTCTTCGCGCCATCGAATCAACCCCCGCAAAAACCGTTTTTGTTCTGCCCAACAACAAAAATATTATTATGGCGGCGGAGCAGGCCGTTCCGTTCAGCTCAAGAAAGGTAATAGTTCTGCACACCAGAACCATTCCGCAGGGTATTACAGCCCTTCTCAATTTTGACCCCGATGCAGATGCCGATACAAATGCGATAAATATGCAAAACGCTTTTGAGCAAATCGGTACCGGTCAGATAACCTATGCGGCAAGAAATTCAAGCTTTGACGGTAAGGATATTAAAGAGGGTCAGCTTTTGGCGCTTGAAAACGGCAAGGTTTCTTCCACCGAAACCGATATGGAAAAATGCGCGATAAAGCTTATCAAAAATTTGGTTACTAAAAACAGTTCTGTTTTAACAATTATTTACGGAGAAGAAGTTACCGAGGAGGAAGCGCAGGCGCTCGAGGCGGTGCTCAATGAAAAATTCGGCAATAAGCTCGAAATTACGCTTGTAAACGGCGGTCAGCCGGTTTATTACTACATTTTCTCGGTTGAATAATACTATGATTTCAGGTAACACGGATATTAGATATTTAAAGGGTGTCGGCGAAAAAAGAGCCCAGTTTTTAGCTAAACTGGGCATTGAGAGTGTCGGCGCTCTTTTAAATTTTTACCCGCGCGGCTACCGCGATTTATCCGAAACCCGCCTTATTTACGATACCAATCTTTTCGAAAACGTATGTATAAAAGCACAGATTGTATCCCCTGTAAAGGAGCACAGAATAAGGGCAAATATGGTGCTTTATAAATTTCGGGTTATGGACGCCAGCGGCACTATGCAGGTAACACTTTTTAACACGAAATATCTTGCGGAACGTCTCCACGAGGGTTCAACCTACATCTTTTACGGCAAAACCTCGGGCGGGATTTTTTCGCGCGAAATGTCCTCCCCCGAAATTTACGAGGAGGGCAATAATTCCATTTTACCGATTTATCCGCTTACCGGCGGAATTACCGTAAAATATCTTTCTTCAATTATTAAAACCGCGCTCGAAAACTACGAATACACCGAAAATCTGCCGCAGGAAATCCTGCAAAAATACGGACTTTGCGATATTCGTTTTGCCCTTAACAACATACATTTTCCGCTTTCGAAGGAGACCCTCGAAAAGGCTCGGAAAAGGCTTGTTTTCGAAGAACTTTTCGTTCTTCAATGCGGTATGCAGTATTTCAGCGTTGCCAGGAGGGGTTATACCTCTTGTGTTATAAAAAATGATTTTACGGCGGAGTTTTTAAAGCTTCTGCCCTATTCGGCTACCGATTCGCAGAAAAAATGTATCGAAGAATGCACACTTGATATGCAAAAAAACGTACCGATGAACAGACTTTTGCAGGGTGACGTAGGCTCGGGCAAAACAACCGTGGCGGCGGCGATTATGTATAATGCCGCTAAAAACGGCTACCAATCGGTGCTTATGGCGCCGACCGTAATCCTCGCCGAACAGCATTTTCACACCTTTTCACGTTTTTTCGAAAATACAAATATAAAATGCGTTCTGCTTACGAGCGCCAAAACCGCGGCGCAGAAAAGAAAGCTTTATGAGCAGATAGAAAACGGAGACGCCGATATTATCATCGGAACCTCGGCACTTATAAGCGAGGGTGTAAATTATAACAGAGTAGGTCTCGTTATAACCGATGAACAGCACCGTTTCGGGGTTATTCAACGTGCAAAGCTCACCGAAGAGGGCAACCGTCCGCATACGCTTGTTATGTCGGCTACCCCTATCCCACGCACCCTCTCTTTCGTAATTTACGGAGATATGGACGTAAGCATTATTGACGAATACCCCCGCGGCAGGCAAAAAATCGACACCCACGCCGTAACCGCCAATCTTCGCAAGCGCGCCTACAACTTTTTAAGAGAAAACCTTGATGCCGGCGGTCAGGGATATATTATCTGTCCCCTCGTGGAGGACGGCGAAGCCGAAACAGGCAGATTTTCGGCGCAAACCACCTACGATAAACTGAAAACAACCTTTTTCAAAAACTACCGTTTAGGTCTTCTTCACGGCAAAATGGCGGCGGCTCAAAAGGAAGATATTATGCGGCAGTTTTCGGCAGGAGAAATCGACCTGCTGATAGCAACCACAGTTGTTGAGGTAGGAATTGATGTTCCCAATGCTACCGTTATGATAATTGAAAATGCCGAATGCTTCGGTCTTGCGGCGCTTCATCAGCTTCGCGGCAGAATAGGCAGAGGTTCCGCAAAATCCACCTGCATACTTATCTCCGATACCGCCGAAAATAACGCGCGGCTCGGCGTGGTAAGGGACACGCTTGACGGCTTTAAAATCGCCGAGGAAGACCTAAAGCTTCGGGGCCCCGGAGATTTTATAGGGCAACGTCAGCACGGTTTGCCCGAGCTAAAAATAGCCGATATTGCCGCCGATTACGATACACTTCTGCTTACCCGCAACGCGGCAAAGGAGCTTATAAAAAATGACCCTCATCTGCTTGATGAGAGCCATAAACCGCTGAAAGAAAATATTGAAAGTATGTTTAAAAACATATAAAACCGATTAGATATGCCGCTACCGCGAAAATCGCACCGGCAACCACGTCTTTTATATAATGCACGCCGCAAGCAACTCGCAACGCCGCAAGCAAAACCGCAATAACGAGCAAAAACACACCGAGCGGAATATTAAAATGCAACGAGCAGAAAGCTATCATAAAAATCGAAAAGGCATGGCGGGAGGGAAAGGATTTTCCTTTTTTTATATTGGACGCAAGCGGTTTAATATCCATAATTTCATACGGGCGAGCAGCGTTGATAAAATATCTCGCAATGCTCAAAACGATAAATGCCGAAAGCGGCACGATTACCATTTTGAATATATCTTCATAATCGGTCAGGGCAAGTAAAACAAGCAAGGTGGGATAAAAAATAAATACAGCCAGCGTTACCGAATTGTTTACAATCCTTAAAACCTTCTCTAAACCTTTATTTCTTACGGTTTTATTAAGTTTTTCGTAAAACTCCCGTTTCATAATTCCACCTCGGTTTTTCTACTCATAATATTCATCATCAGCCCATTTCAAAGGATTATTGTCAATGTATTCCCATACCCGTAAATAATCCGCTTCGTCCCCTACGATATTACATAATATTTTTTGTTTGTTCACCGTGCAAATAGTTATAAAATAATACCCTGCTGATGAATAATCAAATTCTTGCAGGCTGTTATGTTTTCTTTCAGGCAATTCCATACAATCACCTCGGTTATATGGTATTATATTTTTGAAATAAAGTCAACAAAAAGGAAAAAATTATGGAGATAATCGCGCATATTGAAACTGATTTTAAAACCAAATTCGGACTACCTCGGCAGTCACTCCTCGCAGGTATCACCGGCAGAATTGTTTTCGAGCCGAAATACCGCGTTAAGGAGGCTTTTCGCGGTCTTGAAGATTTTTCCCATATATGGCTTTTGTGGGAGTTTTCCGAGTGCAAAAGGGCTGACTGGTCACCTACCGTGCGCCCGCCACTGCTGGGCGGAAATACGCGAATGGGGGTTTTTGCAACCCGCTCGCCCTACCGCCCGAATAATATCGGTCTTTCGGCGGTAAAGCTCGAAAAAATTGATTTTAACTGTAGCGATGCGCCGGTTTTGTATGTAAGCGGCGCAGACCTTATGAACGGCACCCCGATTTACGATATAAAGCCCTATCTTCCCTATGCCGATAGTATTGAAAACGCCACCGGCGGTTTTACCGAAACGCTGTCCGAGCGCAAATTAGAGGTAGAAATACCGAAAGACCTGCTCTTATTAATTCCGAGCGAAAAACGGGAAGAGCTTATATCGGTGCTTTCCCTCGACCCGAGGCCCTCGTATATCGAAGACCCCGAACGGATTTACGGATTTTTGTTCGCAGAATTCGAGATAAAATTCAAGGTGAATAAAAAACAGCTGATAGTAACAGAAATTCTTTAAAAAATGCTTGATTATTGGGTTTAGTTGTGTTATAATAACTTTCGCTGTGAAAAACAGTTATGCGCTGATAGCTCAGCTGGATAGAGCATCTGCCTTCTAAGCAGAGGGTCGGGGGTTCGAGTCCCTTTCAGCGCGCCAAAAAAGCCTTGTTCTTCGGAACAAGGCTTTTTTATCCAATCCGCAGGATTGGTATATCATCACACCGTAGGTGTGTATATCATCGCCGATAGGTGTATATCATCACGCAGAGCGTGTATGCCTGCGGATTGATGATATGCTGTTTTTCAAACGGATGATATGCACGGCTTCGCCGTGATTTTATGGACTCGAACAAGGACGGTTTGGCGAAGCAAAATCAAGTTTCATGAATAATACAAAGCGAAAATCCTACCACTTACATGATAGGATTTTCGCTTTGGTACGCCACACCGGATTCGAACCGGCGACACCCGCCGTCGGAGGACGGTGCTCTATCCAGCTGAGCTAATGG
>JAGHTJ010000031.1 GCA_018065375.1 Candidatus Equinaster intestinalis
TTTTCCCTTTAAATAGGTTTTTTAAAGGAAAAACGATGATAAAAGGGTAATTAAAACAGAAGAAATAATAAAAAGAGAAAGAATGCAGGCGCTCAAAAATGACGCCGCAAAACCGCTGAAGCCCGCCACGAAAAAGAGGGAAATCATAGTAATTAGTGTTGGAAATCTGCCGTTGCAGGGCACCAAGGAATTGGTGATGATTGCGATAAGACGTTCACGCGGGGAATCAATTATTCTTGCCCCCACAACCCCCGCGGCGTTGCAACCGAGCCCCATACACATAGTGAGGCATTGCTTTCCGCAGGTGTTGCATTTTTTGAAGCAACGGTCCATATTAAAGGCTATGCGGGGCAAAAGTCCCAAATCCTCCATAAGGGTAAAAAGCGGAAAGAATATCGACATCGGCGGCAGCATTACCGAAACTATAAAGCCCACTACACGGTAAATGCCGAATACAAGTAATTCGCAGAGCTTTGCCGGTATTCCGATACCAAGCAGAAAACCGTAAAAGGGATTTTCGAGCCGCGTAAATAAACTGCTTAAAAGCTGTGAGGGATAGTTTGATGCGCTGATGGTCAGCCAAAAAAGAAACATCAGCATTAAAAACATAAATGGAAGCCCGAAGGTCTTGCTTGTTATCAGCCGGTCAATTTTAAGATTTCTTTCTTTTTTCCCGGCGGTGCGGGTTATAACACCGTCACAGATTTGCTCGGCTAAATGAATGCGCTCCTCGGCATTTTCCATATCAAGACCGAAATATTTGTTTGTAATCCTTAAATCGGCACATTTTTCTATTTCCTCTTTCAGCCTTTCGATGCCCTTCCCGTTTTTGGCGCAGGTGGAAATGACGGGTAGATTGAGCCGTGAGGAAAGCAGTGTGGTGTCCACAAAAATACCGTGTTTTGCGGCTTCATCGGTGAGGTTTACGCATAAAATAACCTTTCTGTTTCTTGCGGCAATCTGAAAAAATAAATTGAGATTGCGGCAGAGCAGAGCGGCATCGCAAACTATAACGTTTACGGCATTTTCGGCTTCAAGTATGCTCCGCTTTGCAACCTCCTCCTCGCTCGAATGGGTATCGAGAGAATAACAACCCGGTAAATCGGTAACAAGTACCCTTTTGCCCGAAAATGAGTATGTACCGCGAGCGGTTTCAACCGTCTTGCCGGACCAGTTTCCGGTGTGTTGGTGAAGTCCCGTAAGGAGGTTGAAAACACTGCTTTTGCCTACATTCGGGTTGCCCGAAAGGTTTACCTTAATATCGTAATTGTCACAAGATGAATTGTGTTTTAAATGAAATCCTACAGAAGATGCCGTCAATCCCATTTTTTATCACTTTTTTCCACGGTAATTGAGTCGCTGTCTTCTTTTCTGAGAGCCATAACGGCACCTAAAATTTCGTAAGCAGTAGGCTCCCCGAAAGGGCTTCTGTAAAGGGGCGTAATGGTTTCGCCCTTCATAATTCCGAGGTCGGAAAAGCGGCGCTTCATATCGTGATTGTCCGAAACACAGCATACTGTATATTCTTCGCCGAGTGCGGCGTTGGTAAGTTTCATAAATTTCACTCCTACATTTTATCCTATGCAGGCAAATTAAAAAGGTTAGCAGTCATGCTAACCTTACAGAAACCTCTCCCGAATATAAAACACATTCCTCGCCGTTTTCGAGAACTACCGTGAGACGTGCATCATCATCAATCTTTTGCGCTCTGCCGTAAAAATCTTCGCCGTTTTTGCGGAAAAAGACCCTTTTACCTAATATAAGGGAATAATTACGGTAATCCTCCATAAATGACCGGTCGGTTATATTCAGATATATTTTGTAAAACTCTCCGAGAATTTCGGCTGTCAGACGCTCCTTTGTTTCTTCGGCAGGCGGACTTTCGAAAAGCGCACCGGCAATATCCGCTATTTCTTTCGGAAAATCATTTTCGTACAGATTTATTCCGATACCCAGTATCACAAAATCGGTGCTTTGGCAGGTAACGTTTATTGAGCTTTCGGTAAGTATGCCGCAAACCTTTTTGCTTTTATAGTAAATATCGTTTACCCATTTAATTTCGGGGGTAATCCGGCAAACCTTTTTTAATGCTCTGCATACCGCAACTGCCGCGGCGGTGGTGATAAGCGGAGTGTCAGCGGGGCTTAATAAAGGGCGCAGTATAATGCTCATATAAATACCGCTGTTTTCGGGTGAATAAAAGGTCCGTCCGAGTCTTCCTCTGCCGGCAGTTTGACTATCGGCAAGAATAACGGTAAACTCTTTTTCGCCCTTTATCGCAAAATCCTTTGCAAGGGTGTTGGTAGAAGAAACGGTATTAAAATGTTTTATCGAAAAAAGTGTATCTGCGCTCATAGCTTCACCGCCTTTATAAAAAGTTTAATATTAAAGCAGTTAAATGTCAACCTTGAAAAAAGCGGAGATTGATGTTATATTAAAATCAGGTGAGGAATGTGTATAATATAGTTTTTGTTTGCCTCGGTAATATTTGCCGAAGCCCTATGGCGGAATTTATTTTTCTTGATATGCTCAAAAAAGAGGAATTGCAGGATAAAATTGCGGTTTCCTCTGCCGGAACAAGCAGTGAGGAGCAGGGCAACGGGCTTCATTACGGAGCGCAAAACGAGCTTAAGAAAAACGGCATACCGTATTCTTATCACGTAGCTCACAAAATCACCGATGAAGAGTATAAAAACGCCGATATGGTAATAGTCATGGAAAGCCGAAACCGTGATAGCCTTGTAAGACGCTTCGGGCAGGACGGTAAAACCTTTTTACTGCTCGATTTTTGCGGCGGCGGAAATATTGCAGACCCTTGGTATACCGGCAACTTCAGCGATTCCTATAATGATATATTAAAGGGACTGAATGCCCTTTTGAAATACTTGAAAGAAGAAATATTACGAATGCTTTAAAACATTTTAAAACCATAACACGTCACCGTCACGCCGTTATTAAAAACTGCTTTAGGGCGGGCATCGGTTTTCAAGGTCTTTTCCATGATTTATCCAAGTATTCTCCTGCCGAGTTTATCGAGGGGGCAAAATATTATCAGGGAAAACGAAGCCCAAACGAAATGGCAAGAGAGACCAACGGCTATTCGGGAGCATGGATGCACCATAAGGGCAGAAACCGTCATCATATTGAGTATTGGACCGATTACGACCCCGTAACCAAAATAATGCGCCCGGTAAAAATGCCGGTAAAATACGTAAAAGAAATGTTTTGCGATAGGGTAGCGGCAAGTAAAATATATCAGGGTGAGAATTATGCAGACGCTTCGGCCTATAAATATTTTTTGCGCGGCAAAAAAACAAGGCAGATAAATCCCGAAACATCGGATTTAATCGAAGACTGGCTTAAAATGCTTGCCGAAAAAGGCGAAAAAGAAACATTTAATTATGTAAAAAATTATAAAGAGCAGATATGAAAAA
>JAGHTJ010000153.1 GCA_018065375.1 Candidatus Equinaster intestinalis
CCGAGCTTATGGGTGCTGAAACCTATCTTTATATGTCAAGTGAAGGTCAGGACCTCAACGCACGTGTTGATCCTTCTTCTACCGCTCGTCCCGGTGACAAAATCAAGGTTGCATTTGAAGCTAAAAATCTCCACATCTTTGATAAAGATACCGAGCTTACAATTACCAACTGATTTATTTAAAAGCTTTCCCCACAGAGTTAAATCTGTGGGGATTATTTTTTTGTAACAATTTTGTAACTTTTTTGTAAATACCACTTGAAAAAGTATCTAAAAAAGTGTAAAATATATAAGTAAATTATTTTGGCTTATTATACGCATTTTTTATGAGGAGGAAAAATTATGGCAAACCGATTATTTCAGGGCGTTATCAGTCAGATGAGCGATATTATGGAGCGCACAGTAGGCGTTTTTGATATGGATAAAAACATAATAGCCTGCAGTGATTTATCAAAAGTCGGTGAGGTGTTCAGTTATGCTTTTTCAAAGGAAGAAATGGCAGATAACTGTCTTGTTACCGATGAATATGTTATGAGACTTATAGGAGACCACGAGACAGGGGAGTATTGTGTATTTGTTGACGGTAACGATGCCGCCGCCGAAAAATACTGCGGACTTTTAGCTGTCGCTTTTTCGAATATCAAGCTTTATTATGACGAAAAGTATGACCGCCGCAATTTCATCAAGAATATTATCCTTGATAACACTCTTCCCGGTGACATTTACCTTAAAGCGCGCGAAATGTATTTTAACAACGAAGTTTCACGTGCCGTCATACTTGTAAGAGCACTCGAAAATAATGATGTTTCTATTTTTGATGTAATCCAAAATCTTTTCCCGGATAAAAACAAGGATTTTGTAATAAATATCAGCGAAAACGATGTAGCTCTCGTAAAAGAGGTTCGCAGTGATATTTCTTCAAAAGATATTGAAAATCTTGCAACCTCCATTGCCGATACACTCTCCGGCGAATTCTACTGCCACGTTGTAATCGGTATAGGAACTACGGTTGATAATCTGCGTGATTTGGCGCGTTCATTTAAAGAAGCGCAGGCGGCTCTCGAGGTCGGCAAGGTATTCGATACCGATAAAACAATCGTAAGCTATGATAATCTCGGTATTGCAAGACTTATTTATCAGCTTCCCACCACACTTTGCGAAACATATCTTCGTGAGGTTTTCAAGAGAGGCTCAATAGAATCTCTCGACCATGAAACGCTTTTCACAATTCAGAAGTTTTTCGAAAACAATCTCAATGTTTCCGAAACCTCAAGAAAGCTTTTCGTTCACAGAAATACCCTTGTTTACCGTCTTGAAAAAATCAAAAAGATTACGGGACTTGACCTTCGTGAATTCGAGCATGCCATCATCTTCAAAATTGCTCTTATGGTAAACAAATATCTTAAAGCAAACCCGATTAAATATTGAGAGTAGGATTACATAATGGAATTAGATGGACAAATTGTGCAGGCTCCGCAGCCGGTTATAGAGTTTAACGGTGTTTCGAAAACTTATCGTTCAAGAAGCAATCACCGCACCGTTTCAAACGCTCTCACCGATATAAACTTGCGTATAAACAAGGGTGAGTTTGTGTTTGTTGTAGGCTCTTCGGGTGCAGGAAAAAGTACATTTTTAAAACTTATAATGCGCGAGGAAAAGGCAAGCACCGGCACTATCCGTGTAAACGGCTTTAACCTTACCAAGATGCGCCGCAAGCAGGTGCCCAAGCTTCGCAGAACCATGGGAATCGTTTTCCAGGATTTCCGCCTTATACCCACAATGAACGTTTTTCAGAACGTTGCATTTGCCATGCATGTTGTAGGTGCCAAAAACAAGACAATCCGCAAGGAGTTTGCAAAGGCTTTAGCACTTGTAGGTCTCGGCGATAAAGCTTATTCAATGCCGAATGAGCTTTCGGGCGGCGAACAGCAGAGAGTCGGCCTTGCACGTGCCCTTGTAAATGCCCCCGCACTTATTATTGCGGACGAGCCCACGGGTAACGTAGACCCGAATATGTCATACGAAATAGTAAATCTTCTCAACGCTATCAATGAAAACGGCACCACCGTTTTGATGGTTACTCACGACCATAACCTTGTACGTGATTTTAAGCACCGTGTAATAATGCTTGATGGCGGCAGAGTTGTAGCCGATAATGCGGGAGGTCTTGAATAATGAAAATTCGCAGTGTAAGATACCTCGCAAAAGAAGGCTGTAAGAACGTTTGGATTAACCGACTTATGACGGTGGCTTCGGTGGGCGTTTTAACCGCTTGTATGGTGCTTATCGGCCTTGCAATTCTGATTTCACTCAATGTTAAAAAAGCGGTTGGCGAAATCGAAAAGCAGAATGTTGTTATGGTTTACTTTAACGACAAGAATTCATTGCTTTACGGCAATGCAGAGCCGATTTTGGAAGACGGTGAAAAGTTTAATAAAAGCGATATAAAAGATTCAAATTATCTCGTTCATAACGAAGAAGAAGCAAAAGCAGTTTGCGATAGCATTTCGAATATTGATAATGTAGCTTCAGTAGAATACGTTACGAAGGAGCAGGCGCTTGAGGATATTAAATCTTCAACTCCTGATTTGGATAATTTCGATTTTCTCAAGGAAGAGGGCGGAAACCCGTTGCCTGACGGTGCAAGAGTTCAGCTCGTTTCAATGGAAAAATTCAGCACAACTATTCAAAGCATAAAGGCTACAAAAGGCGTTTACAGTATTGAATCGCAGGACGATTTAGCCGATAAAATCAACGCCTTTAAGGACGGTATCGGTATAGCCGGTGTTTGGATTATTGCAATTTTGCTTATAATTTCACTTGTAATTGTTTCCAATACAATTCGTGTTACAATGTATAACCGTAAGCTTCAAATCAGCATAATGAAGGCTGTGGGAGCTACCGATGCTTTCATACGCATTCCGTTCTTGGTTGAGGGTGTGCTGATAGGCATAATTTCAGCCGTATTTGCAGAATGTATTGTATATTTCTGTTACCGTGTTGCTACCGAGAAGATTATTTCGGTGCTGAATTCAAGCGGCATTATTTCCTTCAATTCGGTAGCATTGCAGTTGCTGGCAGTATTCGCCGCAATCGGCGTTTTTGCAGGACTTTTCGGAAGTATCATTATGATAAGCAAATATTTAAGACGTGAGGGCAGTGAATTCACCGCCATTTAACGGAGGAAAAATGAAAAAACCAAATTTCAAAAGAATAATTTCCGTTTTTTTGCTGATTGCAATTTTTGTTACCGTTTTTTCGGCGAGCATCAGCGTTTCCGCCGCTTCAAACAGCTCGGAAATTGATAAGCTCAATAAGGAAATTTCCCAGCTTAAAAAGCGAATTAACGATAATAAAAGCAATTTATCAAAGCAAAACGATGTGAAAAAAGATCTCGATGCAAAGATAACGGCTACCCAAAAGAAGATAAATCTTGTAACGAGTCAGATAAATCAGACCAAGGCCGAAATTGCCAAGAGCGAGGCAAAGATTCGTGAGAAAAACTCCGAAATTGCCGATACAAAAGAGCTCTTTAAAAAGCGCTTATATACACTTTACACAACCAACACAGGCAATACACTGCAGTTTATTTTAGGCGCGGAATCCTTTGATGATTTGCTTATTCGAACCGAGCTTATTAAGTGTATGACAACTCAAGATGACGATTTGTTGGGCAGACTGAATGCGGCAATTTCGGACATCAACGCCGAAATCAAAAAGAACAACGCAAGAAAAAAAGAGCTCGAAAAGAGTAAAGCGGATTTAGCCCTCGATAAAGCCGAGCTCAATGAGGATATTGAGGACGTAAACGGTGTTATCAAGTCGATAAATAAGGACATTTCAAGCGACCAAAAAGAGATTAAAACTCTCAATAATTATCTTGATAGTCTTCTTTATGATAATACCGAGGTTGATATTGACTTTGCAGGTATGTTTGTATGGCCGGTTCCGGGTCAGTACCGCGTTTCCTGCGAATTTGATTCACACGACCCGCTTCATCCTACAGGCCATAACGGTATGGATATTATGGCACCGATGGGTGCAAGAATTGTTTCGGCGGCAAAGGGTCAGGTTACAAAGTATTATAACAGCTGTACTCATAACTATAAAAAATACAGCAGCTGCGGCTGTGGCGGCGGTTTCGGTAACCACGTAAGAATTAACCACGGTCTTTATAACGGCCATTACTACCTTACAATTTACGGTCATATGACCAATGTTGCTTCGGGTATTAAAACCGGTACTATGGTAAATCAGGGACAAACTATAGGCTATGTCGGTACTACCGGATTTTCAACCGGTTATCACTGCCATTTTGCGGTTGCCTGGTCTTCAAAGAGCAATGCGGCGCAGGGATATGCAGGTACCTATCTTGACCCGAGAAGATTTATCAAATAATTTAAGGAAGCCTATGAAAAGAAAACTGTTTTTCAGATATTTTTGCCTTATTTTCAGTATTGCGATAATGTTGTTAATATTTTTAATGTCTGCACAGAACAGTAATTCTTCCAGCGGCGCAAGCGGAAGATTTGTTGCCTTTTTTGCAAACGTTTTTGTAAAAGGATTCAGAGAGGGCAGTGATGAATTCCGAAATTCAATCATTATTTCGGCACAGTTTTTTGTGAGAAAATTTGCACATTTTTCCCTCTTTGGTTCGCTTGCATTTTTCCTTTGCGGATTTTTTTCGACAGTTTTCGATAAATATTTAAAAAATCTGCTTTTTTCGCTGGCTTCAAGCCTTTTATATGCCGGCACCGATGAATTTCATCAGGTGTTCGTTCCGGGCAGAAGCGGCGAAATTAGAGATATTTTAATAGATTTTTCAGGTGCCGTTATCGGTACGGCAATAATGCTTTTAATCGTATATTTATTCAGGAGACCTAAATATGAAATTAGAAGAAAACACAAACAAAAAGGATAAGAAATACTTTTTCAAGGTTGGTCTTACGGCTTTTCTCACCGTTTCCGCCATTATTCTGTTTTTCTTTCTCATTTTTAAATTCAGCACGGTTTTAAGTGTAATCGGTAAGCTCATATACATTCTTGAGCCGATTATTCTCGGTGCTGTAATTGCATATCTTCTCAATCCCATTCAAAAGTTTTTCAGCAAATATATTTTAAAGCTTTTAAGAAAAATTTTTAAGAAAAACATCGGATTCGAAAAGGCTTCTTTAATCATCAGCATTGCCTTTTCAATGTTGCTTTTTGTATTCGTAATTATCGTATTTTTCTATTTGGTAATTCCGGAGTTTTCGGGAAGCATCGTTTCGCTTATAAATACTCTGCCGCCCAAGGCAGAGCACCTTGTAAACGAGGCAGAGCTATTCCTCAAGGATAACGAAAAAATGCTTTCCTGGATAAACGATTTCTACAATTCTCAAAAGAGCTTCTTTGATAATTTCGTAGTAACAAATGCAAATTCGTTGGCTTCAACACTTGCAACGGGCGTACTCGATGTTATCAATTTCCTTAAAGATTTCGTTATCGGAATTATCGTTGCTTTCTATATTTTGGCAAGCAAATCGAAATTTAAAGCGCAGTTTAAAAAGATACTTTGCGCTCTCTTTAAGCAGAAAAAGGTTAATACCGTACTGCGCGGTATGCGTAAGTGTGACAGTATTTTCGGCGGCTTTATCAACGGCAAGCTTTTGGATTCGCTTATAATCGGCGTTCTCTGCTTTATAGGTACTACAATTCTTCGTATACCGTATACTATGCTTATTTCTGTAATTATCGGAGTTACCAATATAATTCCGGTATTCGGTCCATATATCGGCGGCGCGATATGCGGCATCTTGCTTTTGCTTGACAGCCCGATTAAATGCCTTTATTTCGTCATTTTCATCATTCTTTTACAGGCGCTGGACGGCAATGTTATCGGACCTAAAATTTTGGGTGATTCAACCGGACTTTCGGCATTCTGGGTTATGGTTTCGATTATTGTCGGCGGCGGACTTTTCGGGGTGCTCGGTATGTTGCTCGGAGTTCCCACATTTGCGGTAATTTATTATATTATCAAAACATTTCTCTACCGTGCCCTTAAGAAGAAAAAACTGCCAACCGATACAGAGCTTTATACCGATATAAATAAAATTTACAACAGGGGAGAAGTTTCGGAAGATGACCAAGAACCAGTTATTCAAGCAGAATGAACAACTTTTTTCCAAACTGCAAATTGCCAATCTTGCCAACAAAAAGCTGAAGGAGGAAAATGAAAGCTTAAAGGAAAGAATAAATATTCTCACCCTTCAGTTAAATGCGGCAGAATTAAATATATCCGAAGATGGCGATATTGCCTCCGAAGATAATAGCAACATTGCAAGCGAAGCCGAAACGGAAAGCGACACCGAAGAAAAAAACGAAGAAGCGGCGGAACTGCCCGCAGAGCTTCCGAAAAAAGAGGTAATTCTTTCTCCCGAGATGGAATACGGCTCGGAAATTATCGGTGAAATCGTTATGCAATCGGTAAACTATTCAAATAAAATTTCGGAGCTCGGTAAACCGAATAAAAAAGAGCTGATAAACCTTATCCTCGGCAAAACAGAGGTTGCAAAGGCTTCGGTGCTTGATATTACCCTTTCCGAAACGGCGATTGAAAACAAGTTTGCCATGATGCAAAGTGAATTACAATCTACAATAGAGTACTTTAAGAGTGTTTTAGGTCAGTAAAAAACAACCCGCCGTTGGCGGGTTGTTTTATTGTTTCTTCTTATGAATATTACGTATTGTTTTCTTTTTTACGGATTTGCCCCGGTTATTCATTGAAGCATCATCAATAAGGCAATTAGGTCCTTTTCCGATTAAATCAAACCTACCCGCTTTTTTAAGCGCAGTTAGTACAAGTTGACGGTTTTCGGGCAGATAATACTGCAAAAGCGCGCGCTGTTCTGCCTTTTCGCGCGGGGTTTTCGGAACATAAACCTTTTCCATTGAAATCGGGTCAAGTCCGGTATAAAACATACAGGTTGATACCGTGCCGGGCGTAGGATAGAAGTCCTGAACCTGCTCGGGATGAAGTCCCTCTTTTTTCAGAAAAACGGCAAGCTCTATGGCGTCCTTAATTGTGCTTCCCGGATGGGAGGACATAAGATAGGGCACTAAAAACTGTTTCTTGTTCATCTGCAAATTAAGCTCGTAAAAGCGCTTTTTAAACCGATTATATACCGAAATATCCGGTTTGCCCATTCGTTTCAAAACAGCCTTTGAGCAATGCTCGGGTGCAACCTTTAATTGACCGCTTATATGGTGTTTAATAAGTTCTTTAAAGAATTCTTCGTTATCATCGGCAACAAGATAATCAAATCGAATGCCCGAGCGTATAAACACTTTTTTCACCTTCGGTAAAGCTCGGATTTTTCTTAAAAGCTCGAGATAATCCGAATGGTCAACCTTTACCGCAGGGCAAATTTCGGGTGCCAGGCATTTTTTATTCATACAAAGTCCCGAGTTTTTCTGCTTATCGCAGGAGGGAGCTCGGAAGTTTGCCGTAGGACCGCCAACATCGTGTATGTATCCCTTAAAATCCTTCATTTCGGTAAGCTTTTTTGCTTCTTCAATAACCGATTCGTGACTGCGAACCGATATACTCCTGCCTTGATGATAGGCAATGGAACAAAAATTGCAGGCGCCGAAGCAACCGCGGTTATGGATAATCGAAAACTTAATTTCCTTTATTGCCGGCACACCGCCGAGTTTTTCATAGCTCGGGTGATAATCACGCATAAAGGGCAGGGAATATACAGCGTCCATTTCCTTTGTTGTGAGCGGTGGCATAGGCGGATTTTGAACAACAATTTTTGAGCCGTGACGCTGAATAATCGTTTTACCACGTACAGCGTCCTGCTGCTCTTGCTGAATTCTGCAGGAAACGGCATATTCCTTTTTCCCGCTATCGGTGTTTTCACTTACCTTTTCGAATGACGGACATTCGGCGCAACCGATAGGCAAAAATTCATTTGCATCAGCCAAATAGCAGGTTCCGAGAATATCATTCATTTCTTTTATATTTTCACCTTTTTGAAGGCGCCCGGCAATCTCTACACAATGCTTTTCACCCATGCCGTACATAAGCAGGTCTGCATTACTATCAATCAAAATGGAGGGGCGAACTGCATCGTCCCAATAATCATAATGAGCAAAACGGCGAAGCGATGCTTCAAGACCTCCAATACAAATCGGAATGCCTCCGTAAATACGGCGAATGGATTTGCAGTATGAAATTACGGCGCGGTCGGGACGAGAACCGGTTTTACCGCCTGCCGTGTAATAATCATCGTGTCGGCGTTTTTTAGCAACGGTGTAATGCGCCACCATAGAATCAATATTACCGCCATTTACGAAGAAAGCAAGGTTCGGAGCGCCAAATCTCTTAAAATCATCGTCACTTTTAGGTTGCGGAATTATACAAATCTTAAACCCTGCATTTTCGAGCACGCGCGAAATTACGGCAGTACCGAAGCTCGGGTGGTCTACATAGGAGTCACCCGTAACTATAATTATATCTGCGGCTTGCCAGCCGTAGTTTTTCATTTCTTGTTTTGTAATCGGTAAGAAAGGCACAAAATCACCCCGAAGTATTTTAACATATTTTTTTGTCTTCTTCAATCTTTAATATTTTTCTT
>JAGHTJ010000190.1 GCA_018065375.1 Candidatus Equinaster intestinalis
ATATAATATATATTGCTTAAAAATTTTATCAAAGGCTATGACAAAGACGGTCCGCAATGAAACTCACAGAGAACCGATGGTTGGTGCGAATCGGAAGCGAAATTGCTATGACCCATCACTTTCGAGCCGGAATCCGAACCATTATTCGAAATGGTGTAGGCGTTCCCGTGAATGCTGCGTAAATGCATAGGAATTGTTGGATTCCAAGAGTGGCAACGCAAGTTGCAATTTGAGTGGTACCACGAGTGATTACACCCGTCTCAAAGCAAGCCTTTGAGATGGGTGCGTTTTTTTGATTGGAGGATATTTATGACCAACGTATCAACCGAAAGATTAAAGGAGGTTGCTCTCCGTATTCGTGAAATGCGTGAAATTATCGGTCTTACCGTAGCTGAAATGTCGGAAAAGACCGAGGTTACCATTGACGAATATCTGCAATACGAAGCGGGCAGAGTTGATTTCCCCTTCTCTTTCATACACAAATGCTCCATCGTTTTCGGTATAGGCATAAGCGATATTCTTGAAGGTAAAAGCGCACATCTTTCCTCCTACACCGTAACAAGAAAGGGTCAGGGTCAGGAAACCGCAAAGGAAAACGGTATCGAAATTCAAAACCTCGCCCCGATGTTTGCAAAAAAGATTGCCGAGCCCTATTGGGTGCATTATGAATACAGCGCCGATTTACAGAACAAGCCCATTCATTTGGCAAAGCATTCCGGTCAGGAATTCGACCTTGTTATGAGCGGAAGACTCAAGGTTCAGATTGGCGACAATATAGAATACTTAAGCGAGGGCGACAGTATTTATTACAACAGCTCCACCCCTCACGGTATGATTGCCGTAGACGGAAGCGACTGTTATTTCGTAGCCGTGGTACTTCCCGGTGACAATACCTCCGAGCCGGTGCTCCGCGATACACTTATTCCCACCCGCGCACCGGGCAAAAGTCTTGCAAGCGATAATTTCGTTACCGTGAGCGAGGACGAAAACGGTGCCCCCGTTTCGATAGATTTTAAAAACGAAGATAAATTCAACTTTGCTTTCGATATAGTTGATGCAATAGCCAAGCGCGAGCCCGATAAGCTTGCAATGGTACACATAGCCGCAGATAAAACCGAGCGCAAATTCACCTTTAAGGATATGAAGCGCGCTTCAAATCAATGCGCAAACTACTTTAAATCCCTCGGCATCAAAAAGGGCGACCGAGTAATGCTCGTTCTCAAGCGCCATTATCAGTTCTGGTTCGCAATCCTCGGTCTGCACAAGCTCGGCGCGATAGTAATTCCGGCAACCTGCCAATTACAATCTCACGATTTCGAATACCGCTTTAATGCCGCGGGAGTAAATACAATTCTCTGCACGGCGGACGGCGATGTTGCCAACCAGGTGGATAAGACGGTTGCATCCTGCCCCACCGTTAAAAACAAGATAATAGTGGGCGGCAGTAAGGAAGGCTGGCACGATTTTGATGAAGAATACAGCCTCTTTAACGCCCATTTCTACAGAAGCGAGGCTACCCCCTGCGGAGACGACCCGATGCTTATGTTCTTCACCTCGGGAACTACGGGTTATCCGAAAATTGCAGTTCATTCCTACAAATATCCGCTCGGCCATTACCTCACGGCAAAATATTGGCACGGTGTAGATGAAAACGGTCTTCATTTCACCATTTCCGATACCGGCTGGGGCAAGGCGCTATGGGGCAAGCTTTACGGTCAGTGGCTCTGCGAGGGCGCGGTTTTCACCTATGATTTTGACCGCTTCTCCGCCGCAGATATTCTGCCGATGTTTAAAGAGTACAACATTACAACATTTTGCGCTCCTCCCACAATGCTTCGTATGATGATAAGAGAAGATATTTCAAAATACGATTTATCCTCTGTAAAGCATATGACAACTGCGGGCGAGGCACTCAACCCCGAGGTTTACCGCCTATTTGAAAAGGCTACCGGGCTTCAGATTATGGAGGGCTTCGGTCAAACCGAGCTCACCCTTGCCATCGCCAATATGCGCGGCAATCCGCACAAGCTCGGCTCGATGGGTAAACCCTCTCCCCTTTATGACATTGATTTGGTTGACGACAGCGGAAACCCCGTGCCGGACGGTGAAACGGGTGAAATTGTCGTCCGTACCGACAAAAAGGTTCCCTGCGGACTTTTCTGCGGATATTACAACGATAAAGAAAAAACCGATGAGGTTTGGCATGACGGTATGTATCACACCGGCGATACCGCCTGGCGTGATGAGGACGGTTTTTATTGGTATGTAGGCCGCGTGGACGATGTTATTAAGTCCTCGGGCTACCGCATAGGACCCTTCGAAATAGAAAGTGTTATTATGGAGCTACCCTATGTTCTCGAATGCGGTGTTTCTGCCGCTCCCGATGAGGTAAGAGGTCAGGTAGTAAAGGCAAGCATAGTTTTGGTAAAGGACACAGAGCCTACCGAAGAGCTTAAAAAAGAAATTCAGGATTATGTTAAAAAGAACACCGCTCCTTACAAATATCCGAGAATCGTGGAATTTAAGGAAAGCTTGCCCAAAACAGTAAACGGCAAGATTCAGCGTAATCTTCTTTAAAAAAGAGAAAGGAAGAAATTAAATGAGCCAGATAACCGGTTTGGATTACCGTATTAAAGAAATGGCACAGCGTATTCGTGAGTTGCGCGAAATAACCCGCTTCACTCCCGAAGAAATGGCGATGAAAACCGATGTTACGGTTGAGCAGTATCTCGCCTGCGAAAAGGGCGAAAGTGATTTGAACTTCGCATTCATTTACAGATGCGCTCTGGCTTTCGGTGTAGACGTTACCGATATTATCGAGGGTATAAGCCCTACACTTAAATCTTATGTTTTAACCCGTGCAGGTGCAGGTCAGAAAATCGACCAGGCGCACGGTATGATGTATTACAACCTTGCGGCGTCATTTCAAAACCGTATTGCCGAACCGCTTTACGTTTGCAGTGAGTACAACGAGGAAGCGCAGGGCAAGGATATTGAGCTTACCACACACGCCGGCCAGGAATGCGATATAGTTATTTCCGGCCACCTAAAGGTTCAGGTTGGTATGCACACCGAGGTTTTAGGACCCGGAGACAGCATTTATTACGACAGCGGCACTCCCCACGGTATGATTGCGGTTGAGGGTAAAAACTGTCTTTTCTACGCCATTGTTCTCAATCCAACGGGCGAGCCCATTCCCGAGCTTTCAGCCCCCAAAACCGTTGCCGCAAAGGCGGTTGGCGTTAAGGACACCAAGCAGAGAATTTATCACAAGTTTATTGATGTTACCGAAAACGAAAACGGTACTCCCACATCAATCACCTTTAAAAATACAGAGAATTTCAACTTCGCATTCGACCTTGTAGATGCTCTTGCAAAAAAAGAGCCGCAAAAGCTTGCGATGCTACATATTTCCAAGGACAAAACCGAGCGCAGATTCACCTTTAAGGATATGCAGAAGGCTTCGAGCCAATGTGCAAACTATTTTAAATCCCTCGGTATCAAAAAGGGCGACAGAGTAATGCTCGTTCTCAAGCGCCACTATCAGTTCTGGTTTGCGATGCTCGGTCTTAACAAGCTCGGCGCCATTGCAATACCCGCCGTTAATCAGCTGCTTGAGCACGATTTCGAATACCGCTTCAATGCCGCGGAAATTGAAACCATTATCTGCACGGCAGACGGCATAACGGCTGACGAGGTTGACAAGGCGGCGGCAAAATGCCCCGTTCTCAAAAACAAGCTCATTGTAGGCGGCAGTAAAGAGGGCTGGCGTTCATTTGATGATGAATACACCCTTTACAGCTCACATTATGCGAGGAGCGAGGACGCTCCGGGCGGAGACGACCTTATGCTTATGTTCTTCACCTCGGGCACCTCGGGTTATCCGAAAATTGCCGCTCACAACTACAAATACGCTCTCGGCCATTTCCACACGGCGAAATATTGGCACTGTGTTGACCCGGACGGATTGCATTTCACAATTTCTGATACCGGCTGGGCAAAGGCAATGTGGGGCAAGCTTTACGGTCAATGGCTCTGCGAAGCGCCCACATTTGTTTACGATTTTGACAGGTTTGATGCCGCAGATATTCTGCCGATGTTTGCAAAATATCGCATAACTACCTTCTGCGCACCGCCCACCATGCTTCGTATGATGATAAAGCAGGATTTATCGGGCTACGATTTATCCTCGATAAAACACATGACCACCGCCGGCGAGGCACTCAACCCCGAGGTTTACCGTCAGTTTGAAAAGGCTACGGGACTTCAAATTCTCGAGGGCTTCGGTCAATCCGAAAGCACTATGATTATAGGCAACCTTATCGGCGCACCCCACAAAATCGGTTCTATGGGCAAGCCGGCACCGATTTACGATGTTGACATTATTGATGAAAACGGAAAGAGTGTTACTACGGGTGAGGTTGGCGAAATCGTTGTAAGAATAGATAAGACCCGCCCCTGCGGTCTTGCAGTTGAATACTACGGCGACAAGGAAAAAACCGATGCCACCTGGTATGGCGGCTTCTATCACACCGGCGATACCGCCTGGAGAGATGAGGACGGCTACTACTGGTATGTAGGCCGCGTAGATGATGTTATTAAGTCCTCGGGCTACCGCATAGGACCCTTTGAAATAGAAAGCGTTATTATGGAGCTGCCCTATGTTCTCGAATGCGGTGTTTCAGCCGCTCCCGATGAGGTAAGAGGTCAGGTAGTAAAGGCAAGCATAGTTTTAGTAAACGGCACCGAGCCTACCGAAGAACTCAAAAAAGAAATCCAGGATTACGTTAAACGTCATACCGCACCCTACAAATATCCGAGAATTGTGGAATTCAGAGACAGTCTTCCGAAAACCACAAGCGGAAAAATTCAGCGCAACAAGCTTTAAGGTGAAAAAATATGCAGTATAAACGCTTAACTCTGCTATGCGGCCATTACGGAAGCGGCAAAACAAATGTTGCGGTAAATATGGCGCTTGACCTTAAAAAGCAGAGAGAAAAGGTCACACTTGCCGACCTCGATATAGTAAACCCCTATTTCCGAGCTAAAGACAGCAGTGATATTTTAAAGAAAAACGGTATTGAGCTTATTTGTTCACCCTTTGCAAACAGTAATGTGGATTTCCCCGCTCTGCCGCAGGAGCTGTACGCCATCACCGATGACCGCTCAAGAAGCGCCGTGCTCGATATTGGCGGAGACGAAAGAGGAGCCCTCGCGCTCGGCAGAATTGCTCCCGCAATAAACGAGGAAAACGATTACGAAATGTATATGGTGGTAAACTTTTACCGTCCGCTTACCAGAGATGCAAAATCGGTAAAAGAGGTTTTGGACGAAATCGAATTCGCCTGCAAGATTAAGTTCACCGGAATTATAAACAATTCAAATTTAGGACCCGAAACAACACCTGAAACGGTTTTAAAATCCCTTGATTTTGCAAAGAGTGTTTCGGAAATTTCGGGGCTCGATACCGTGCTTACAACGGTGGAAAGCTCGCTATACAATAAATTAGAGGGAAAAATTCCTGATTTATTCCCCATAAATTTAAAACAAATCCCATAAGGAAAGGAACGGTTTTTATGGTTAAAATTACATTTAAAACAGATACCTGCAAGGGTTGCGGATTATGTGTTGATGCCTGCCCGAAGAAAATTTTAAGAATTTCTCCCGACCGCATCAATAAAAAAGGTCACCACCCGGCAGAAATCACAGACGAAGCGGCTTGTGTAGGCTGTGCTTCGTGTGCTACTATGTGTCCCGATTGTGTCATAAAGATTGAAAAGGAGTGATATTATGGCAGACAAAGTTTTAATGAAAGGTAACGAGGCTATCGCAGAGGCCGCTATTATAGCGGGTTGCCGCCATTATTTCGGCTATCCTATCACGCCTCAAACCGAAATTGCCGCTTATATGGCAAAAAGAATGCCCAAAATCGGCGGTACTTTTTTACAGGCTGAAAGTGAAATTGCCGCTATCAATATGGTTTACGGTGCATCAGCCGCAGGTATGAGGGTTATGACCTCATCTTCGAGCCCCGGAATTTCTCTTAAGGGCGAGGGTATTTCATATCTTGCAGGTTCGGACCTTCCCGCAGTTATAGTAAACGCTCAACGCGGCGGCCCGGGTCTCGGCGGCATTCAGCCGAGCCAATCAGACTATTTCCAGGCTACACGCGGCGGCGGTCATGGTGACTATCATCTTATCGTTCTCACCCCCGCTTCGGTTCAGGAAATGGCAGAGCTCACCATTAAGGGCTTCGACCTTGCCGATAAATACCGTATGCCGGTTATGATTCTGGCAGACGGTACAATAGGTCAGATGATGGAACCCGTTTCCTTTGATTTTGAGGTTAATAAGGCTCCCGAGAAGCCGTGGGCTACCACCGGTACAAAAATGGAAAGAGAGCACAACATTGTAAACTCTCTCTACCTCCAGCCTGCCGACCTTGAAAAAACCAACCTTGAAAGATATAAAAAATACGATGAAATAATCAAAAACGAGCCTATGTGCGAGGAATATATGACCGAGGACGCCGATATTATTCTCGCCGCATTCGGTATTGCCGCAAGAGTTTCTAAAAACGCCATTAAAAAGGCCCGTAAGCAGGGCATAAAGGTAGGTCTTATCCGTCCTATTACGGTTTGGCCCTTCCCGGTAGAAGCCTTCAATAAAGCCGCCGACAAATGCAAAGCAATAGTTTCGGTTGAGCTTTCGATGGGTCAGATGATTGAGGACGTTAAGCTTGCGGTAGAGGGCAAAGTTCCGGTAACGCTCTGTAACAGAGTTGGCGGTATGATACCCGAGCCCGAAGAGGTTCTCGAAGAAATTCTCAAAATAGCAAAGGAGGTACTCTGATATGGTAGTATTTGATAAACCGCACGCACTCCTTGATGTGCCGCTTCATTATTGCCCGGGATGTACCCACGGTATAATTCACAGATTGGTTGCCGAGGTTATTGACGAGCTCGGTATCGAAGGTAAAACAATAGGTGTAGCCCCTGTAGGCTGTGCTGTTATGGCATACGATTATTTCGCCTGCGATATGATTGAAGCCGCTCACGGCAGAGCACCCGCAGTTGCTACCGGTGTTAAACGTTCCAACCCCGATAATGTGGTATTCACCTATCAGGGTGACGGCGATTTGGCTTCTATCGGTACTGCCGAAATAGTTCACGCCGCCGCAAGAAACGAAAACATTACCGTAATTTTCATTAACAATGCAATATACGGTATGACCGGTGGTCAGATGGCGCCTACCTCCCTCGTAGGTCAGGTAACGCAGACCTCCCCCTACGGCAGAGACCCCAAGCTTTGCGGCTACCCCGTAAAAATTTCGGAAATGCTCGCCGAGCTCGAGGGCGCAGAATACATAGAGCGTGTTGCCGTAAACTCGGTAGTTAATGTTAAAAAAGCTAAAAAAGCCATCAAAAAGGCTTTCGAAAATCAGATAAACGGCAAGGGCTTTTCACTTGTTGAAGTTATTTCCGCTTGTCCTACAAACTGGGGTATGACCCCCTCAAAGGCGCTTAAGTGGATAGACGATGCAATGATTCCCTACTATCCCCTCGGCGTTTACAAGGACCGTTCAAAGGAGGAAGCAAAAAATGACTAAACAGTATTTATTTGCAGGCTTCGGCGGACAGGGTATCCTCTTTGCAGGCAAACTGCTCGCCTACAAGGGACTTATGGACGACCTTAATGTAAGCTGGTTGCCCTCCTATGGCCCCGAAATGCGCGGCGGTACTGCAAGCTGCGGTGTTGTTATCAGCACCAACCCCATCGCCACACCAATAGTTCTTCACCCTGACGTACTTATCGCAATGAACCTCCCCTCTCTTGACCGTTACGAAAAGGAAGTTCAGTCCGGCGGTACAATATATCTTGATTCTTCCCTTATTGAAAGAAAGGTTGAAAGAACCGATGTTACCGTTCATTATATTCCCGCTACAATGCTTGCCGCACAGAACGGGTTGGACGGTTTGGCGAATATGATTATTATGGGAAATATTCTCAAAAACGAAGGCACCCTTTCGGCTGAATCAACCGACAAGGCGCTCGGAAAGTGCATATCCGCACGTCATGCCGATATGCTTAAATTCAACCGTGATGCTTTAACGCTCGGAAGTGAACTGTAATTATGAAAGAAATTCATATCAGCGATATAACGGTAGAAGCCTGCGCTCAAAGCAGCAATTCTTCCCTCACCTTCAGAGAAAAAATAGAGGTTGCCAAGCTTTTGGACCGCATAGGCATTTCGGTTTTTGAGCTCGGAAAGGTATCGGGCGAAATGGCAGATAATCTGCTTATAAAATCGGTTGCCTCATCGGTAAAGGATTGCACCGTTGCGGTTTGCACGGATTTTGCCGAAGAAAAAATTGCAAGCGTGTGGTCGGCTCTTAAAGAGGCTAAACACCCGCGTCTTCAAATCTGCGCCGCCGTAAGCACGGCGAGAATGGAATACGTCTATCACAAAAAGGCGGACGGTATGATTGTCGCCATCAAAAAGGCTGTTTCCTACTGTAAAACACTTTGCGATGATGTTGAATTCATCGCGGAGGACGCTACGCGCGCGGATTTTGAGCACTTATGCAACATAATAAAGGTTGCCGCAGAATCGGGTGCATCAACCGTTTCGATATGCGATACCGCGGGAATTATGCTTCCCGATGAATTCGGAGAATTCATTAAATCCCTGTATGCGGCGGTTCCCGAGCTTAAAAATGTAAGCCTCGGTGTAAAATGCTCGGATAATCTGGGTGTTGCCAACGCCTGCGCCATATCGGCTATTAAAGAGGGTGCCACCGAAATCAAAGCGACCTCGGTTAAATTCGATACTGTGTCTCTCGAACAGATTTCACAGCTCATAAATCTCAAATCAGCCGCCATAGATGCGGTATGCAAGGTTTCAAATACCGAAATCAACCGCGTTTTGCAGAGCATTGAGCATTTATGCGACACAAGCGATGACCTTAAATCCCCCTTTGAAAACGGCGTAAGGCAAAACGACCCCGATTTATTCCTCACCCAAAACGATACTCCCGAAAGCATCGTAAAGGCCGCCGAATCACTCGGCTATGAGCTTGACGATGAGGATAAAATGAAGGTTTGGAAATCCTTTACAAAGCTTGCACAGCACAAGGATAAGGTAACTCTCGGCGAATTCGAGGCAATAATTGCTTCTAAAGCCCTGCAGGTTCCCGCAACCTACATACTCGAGAATTATGTTGTTACAACCGGCAATGCCATTGATATTTTAGCCCACGTAAAGCTTAAAAGGGACGGCGAAATATTTGACGGTGTATCTCTCGGAGACGGCCCCATAGATGCGGCTTTTCTTGCCATTGAGCAGATAACCGGTCATCACTACGAGCTTGATGATTTCCAGATTCAGGCGGTTTCCGAGGGCAAGGAAGCGGCAGGTCAAACCATCGTTAAGCTTCGCTCGGGCGGCAAAATATATTCGGGCCGCGGTATTTCAACCGATATTATCGGCTCGGGTGTAGAGGCATACGTAAACGCACTTAACAAAATTCTTTATGAGGAGGAGAACCTATGAAGCTTTCCTTTTCGGTAAAAGGCTGGCAGGGTCTCTCATGGCAACAAATAACGGATATTGCCTTGCAGATGGAATTTTCCGGCATTGAGCTTCACAGCGAATATGAGGAATTCAAAAACCGCGAAAATACATTTTCCGGGCAGAATACAAAGGCTTTTGTGCGTTTAAATTATGAAAACCGTCTTACCGTTCCGTGCATTGATACGGTTTACCCGCTTGACGGTAAAAACACCGCTGAAATTTGCGAGCTTATAGCTCTGGCGCACGAATTAAAGGTAAAATACATTGCTTTTCACGTTAAAACGGAGGATACCGCCCTTATAAAAAGCGAAATATCAAACCTTCTTAATTGCGCCGAAAAAAATAAAATTACACTTTTAATAGTTACCGATGATGCTTTTTGCGATACCTTTAAGCTTCGCGAGCTTCTCGATACCTTTGCGAGTGACAGCGTTGCCGCCCTTTGGGACTGCCGCGCCACCTGCTACAAGGCAACCGAGGACCCCTACGATACAATCGAGCATCTCGGAGCTTACATTAAACACGTTCATCTTGAGGACTATGCCGAAAACGGTGATTACACCGCCATCGGTGAAGGCAATATGCCGATTATGAATGTTATGAACGCCTTGTCCTCGGTGGATTATGACGGATATTTGTCCCTGCAATGGAATCCCTCCTCGGTAAAGGGTATTGACGATTACGGCATTTTCCTGCCCCATTTCGTAACCTTTATGAGAAGATTTGCAAGCGAAAACCAAAAACGCAGGCTCTATCTAAATCATGACGGCACCGGCCGCTATATCTGGAAAAAAGATGAGCTTATTGATTTAACATTTTCGCGGGTTTTAGACCGTCTTGTAGAGGAATTCCCCGACCAATACGCCTTTAAGTATACCACCCTCGATTACACGAGAACCTATGCCGAGTTCAGGCGGGACGTAGATGATTTTGCCCGCTCGCTTATATCTCTCGGCGTAAAATCGGGTGATAAGGTATCGGTATGGGCAACCAATGTTCCCGAATGGTTTATTGCATTCTGGGCAGTTACCAAAATCGGCGCGGTGCTCGTATCGGTAAACACGGCATACAAAATTCACGAAATCGAATATCTGCTCCGTCAATCGGATACCCACACCCTCATTATGATAAAATCCTCCAAGGATTCCGATTACGCAGCGAGTATAAACGAATTATGTCCCGAAATTGCTTCAAGCAAGGCGGGAGAACCCCTGCATTGCAAACGTCTTCCCTTTTTACGTAATGTAATTACTGTCGGCTTTAAAATGCCGGGTTGCCTTACATTTGAGGAGGCTCTGCAAAGAAAAACTCTCGTTCCGCCCATTGAGGTTTCGCGTATGGCGGCAAATGTCCGCTCTACCGATGTATGCAATATGCAGTATACCTCGGGCACAACGGGCTTCCCGAAAGGGGTTATGCTTACACACTACAACGTAATAAACAACGGCAAGTGTATAGGAGACCGTATGGGACTCTCCACTGCCGACCGTATGATGATTCAGGTTCCCATGTTCCATTGCTTCGGTATGGTGCTTTCAATGACGGCATCTCTCACCCACGGAACAACGGTTTGTCCTCTGCCGTATTTTTCGGCAAAGGCTTCTCTTGACTGTATAAATCAGGAAAAAATCACCTGTTTCAACGGTGTTCCCACAATGTTTATTGCGATGTTCAACCACCCCGATTACCGCAAAACCGATTTCTCGTATATGAGAACCGGCATTATGGCGGGCTCGGGTTGTTCGCCCGAGCTTATGAAAAGGGCAGCAGACCCGGGGGAAATGAATATGACGGGAATAGTAAGCGTTTACGGTCAGACCGAGTCTGCTCCCGGAAACACGATGTCCGCCTGGACCGATTCGCTCGAGCTTCGCACCGAAACCGTAGGCTATCCCTTCCCCCACGTTCAGTGCAAGGTTATCGACCCCGAAACGGGCGAAGAACTGCCGGACGGTGTAAACGGTGAATTCTGTTCACGCGGTTACAATGTTATGAAGGGCTATTACAAGATGGCGCAGGCAACAAACAGCGCCATAGATAATGAAGGCTGGCTCCATTCGGGCGATATTGCTATGCGCAAGCCTGACGGCACCTACCTTATAACCGGCAGACTCAAGGATATGATTATCCGCGGCGGTGAAAATATATATCCGAAAGAAATTGAGGAGTTTATATATACCCACGAAGCGGTACGTGATGTTCAGGTAATCGGTGTTCCCGATGAGAAGTACGGCGAGGAAGCCGCCGCCTGCATAATCTTAAAAGAAAATCAATCTGTAAGCGAGCAGGAAATGCGCAAATATATTACCGAAAAACTCGCTTCCCACAAGGTTCCGAAATACATTTTGTTTGTTGATAGTTTTCCCATGAATGCCGCAGGCAAGGTTTTAAAATATAAAATGCGGGAAAATGTAATAAAACTATTGCAAAATTAAAAAAAATGTATTAAAATAAATTAAAATTTTTTTTGGAGGTTACAAAAATGAGCAATGTAGAAATGATACGTGAATTTGGCCACGAAGAAGTTGCCTTTTTCACAAACGAAAAGGCAGGACTCAGATGTATTATTGCAATACACAATACAAACCTCGGTCCCGCACTCGGCGGCTGCCGTCTTTCACCTTATGCCAGCTATGACGATGCACTTTTTGATGTACTTCGTCTTTCACGCGGCATGAGCTTCAAAAACGCTGCAGCAGGTCTTCCCGTTGGCGGCGGCAAGGGTGTTATCATAGCAGACCCCTCACAGAGAACTCCCGAACTTATGGAAGCTTACGGCGAAGCCGTTGAATCCCTTCAGGGCAGATATTACACCGCAGAAGATGTTAATACCGACACCAGAGATATTGACTATATGATGCGCAAAACCAAATACGTAGTTGGCCGTGCTGACATCAGCGGCGACCCCTCACCTTTCACCGCTATCGGTGTATTCGAGGGTATCAAGGCTACCATGAAGTCGATTTACGGTACTGATGACCTCACCGGCCGCACTATCGCAGTTCAGGGTCTCGGCAAGGTTGGTTACGATGTTGCAAAGCATTGCCACGATGCAGGTGCTAATATAGTTGCTTGTGTTCACAGCAACCGCAAGGCTATGGAAAAAGCTATTGCAGAGCTCGGCGCTACCGAGGTTCGTGAGAAGGATATTTTCGCTACCGAATGCGATGTATTCGCTCCCTGCGCTTTGGGTGCTATCATCAACCAGTACACCATTCCCCAGCTCCGTTGTAAGGCTATTGCCGGCGGCGCAAACAACGTTCTCTTTGACGATGCTTGCGGCGTTGAACTTAAAAAGAAAGGCATCGTTTATGCTCCTGACTTTATTATCAACGGCGGCGGCGTAATCAATGCGGCTCAAGAAGCTTTCACCACCTACAACAAGGAAAATGTTCTTAAGCAGGTTAGAAATATTTACAACACTGTTTACAACATTCTTGAAGAATCCAAATCTACCGGCGAGCCCGAGGGCGTTATCGCTCAGAGATTTGCCGAAGAGCGTCTTAAAAACGGTCTTAAATAATTAAGAGCAGATACAAAAACACCGCTGAATTTTAAAATTCAGCGGTGCTTTTTATTATGTTTTATATTACAGATTTGTTTTTATCTCGGTTTTACCGCCCATATAAGGCTGTAAAGCTTTCGGGATTTTAAGGGTATAATTCTTACCGTCAAACGAAAGATTGTTTTCAAGCAAAGCTATGAGCATTCTCGGAGGTGCTACAACGGTATTATTAAGGGTATGAGCAAGGTATTTATTACCGTCCGCTCCCTTTACGCGAATGCCGAGTCTGCGAGCCTGGGCGTCTCCGAGATTGGAGCAGGAGCAAACCTCAAAATATTTCTTCTGCTTGGGCGACCACGCCTCAACATCATAGGATTTAACCTTTAAATCAGCCAAATCACCCGAACAGCATTCAAGGGTTCTTACCGGAATATCCATAGAGCGGAAAAGCTCAACCGAATAGCTCCACATTTTATGGAACCAATCCATACTCTCCTCGGGCTTACAAATTACTATCATTTCCTGCTTTTCAAACTGATGTATTCTGTAAATGCCGCGCTCCTCAATGCCATGCGCACCCTTTTCTTTACGGAAGCAGGGAGAATAGCTCGTAAGGGTAAGCGGTAAAGAAGCTTCGGGAGTTATTGTATCAATAAATTTACCTATCATGGAATGTTCGCTGGTGCCGATAAGATAGAGGTCTTCACCCTCGATTTTATACATCATGGCGTCCATTTCCTCAAAGCTCATAACACCCGTTACAACATTTGAGCGAATCATAAAGGGCGGAATACAATATGTAAAGCCTTTATCAATCATAAAGTCTCTTGCATACGCTAAAACCGAGCTGTGAAGACGCGCTATATCACCCATAAGATAATAGAAGCCTTCGCCTGCAACTCTGCCTGCCGCCTCCTTATCAATGCCGTTGAACATAGCCATAATATCGGTATGATAGGGTATTTCAAAATCGGGATTGGTCTGCTCTCCAAACTGCTCTACCTCGACATTTTCGCTATCGTCCTTACCTATCGGAACTGAAGCATCAATAATATTCGGAATTTTCATCATAACCTGACCGAGTTTTTGCTCATACTCGGTTTCGAGCGCTTCAAGCTCGGCAAGCCTCTGCGCGCTCTCGGTAACCTTTTTCTTCATTTCTTCGGCTTCTTCTTTTTTGCCCTGCGCCATCAATGCACCGATTTGCTTGCTGAACTTATTACGGTCCGCCCTCAAATCATTTGCCTCACTGTTTGCGGCACGTTTTTTGGCATCAAGCTCGATAGCCTCATCAACGAGGGGAAGCTTCTGCTCCTTAAATTTTTTCTTGATATTTTCCTTTACAATATCGGGATTTTCTCTTACAAATTTAATATCTAACATAATATTCCTCCAAAAAAAGGATTTTTAACCTATACATTATAACACACAAAAATCAGTTTTACAATAACCATAATCAAAATAAAGGATATAAAGTTGACTTTTTGATTATTTTGTAATAGAATAGGTAGAAATAGGGGTGATTTAATGCAGATAAACGGAATTTCAGACAAGGTTATTTTGAGACTTCCGCGTTATTACCGTTTTCTCGGCGAATTATCAAATGCAGGCATAAAAAGAATTTCATCTGGCGAGCTTGCCAAAAAAATGGGGCTTAATGCAAGCCAAATACGGCAGGACCTTAACTGCTTCGGCGGCTTCGGTCAGCAGGGATACGGCTACAATACCGATATTCTGCGCAAAGAAATAGGCGCAATCCTCGGTATGGATAAATCCAAAAAAATTATACTTATAGGTCTCGGCAATCTCGGTAACGCGGTTGCCTCGCACATAAATTTTTCGGACAAGGGTTTTACGCTTATCGGTATTTTCGATATAAAGGAATCGCTTATAGGTCACGAGGTTCGCGGTGTTTCGGTACGCTCGGTTGAGAATTTAGACGATTTCTGCCGGGAAAACAAACCCGTTGCGGCAATACTTTGTATACCAAAAGATGCAGTTCCGAATATTGCGGAGCGTCTCATACAAAACGGAGTAACTGCATTTCTCAATTTCAGCCACTACGATATTGCCCTCAATTATGAAGGCGTGGTAGTTGAAAACGTTCATATCGGAGATTCACTTATGCGGCTCTCCTACGATATTAAAAATTTGAATAATTAGAAAGTTTTTTCACAAAATAAGTGCGGTGAATAATTATGGTAATAACTCTCATCCGCACTTTTATTCTTTATATTTTCGTAACCATAGGTATTCGTTTGATGGGCAAGCGCCAAATCGGTGATATGCAACCCAACGAGCTTGTGGTTACTTTGCTTATATCCGAAATTGCGGCAATTCCGCTTCAGGACACCACACAACCCCTCATCAACGGTGTTGTGGCGATTTTCGTGCTCGTAATAATTGAAATCGTTTTATCGGCGATAGCAATGAAGAGCGGATTTATAAGAAAGATTTTAAGCGGGCAATCGGTAATAATTATCGAAAACGGCAAAATCGACCAGCAGGCGATGAAAAAGGTAAGGCTCACCGTAATAGATTTAATAGAATTACTGCGTTCAAAGGACGTTTTCGACATTTCCACCGTGGCATACGCCATACTCGAGGTAAACGGAAGCTTGAGCGTACTGCTCAAAAACACCGAACAGACCGTAACCAAAAACGATATGAAGATAAAAACTGAAAAGGACGGTCTGCTTTTACCCGTAATAGTAGACGGAAAAATTATTCCCGATGCCCTTAAAAACGACCGTATAAGCGAGGAAAAATTCGATAAAATCTTAAAAAGCAAAAAGATAAATCCCGATAATGTATTTTTGATGAGCCTCGATTCAAACGGCAAAAACACCGTAATAAGAAAAGAGGAAAAATGATGAAAAGAATTATTGCCGCCGGGGTTCTCGGCGTTATAATAGCCGTTTGCTGTATTGCAAATACGGTTTATATAAAAAGGTCTTACGGCGAATTAACGGAAGACATCAACCTTCTTAAAAAGGAATACTCGGTATCTTACGAGTCGGCCGCCGAAAAAGCCGAAAAGTTTGAGGAAAAATGGGTAAAAAAAGAAGCCCTGCTTTCGATTTTCGCAAACCACGGAATTGTTGACGAAATCGGGGTTTCCATTTCGAAACTGCCGATATACGCCCGCTTTAAATCGGACGATATGTTTTTATCCGAATGCCGAAGCATTGAGCTCGAGCTTACCCACATGCTCAAGGACACGCAGATTACCACTCACAGCGTATTTTAGCAAACAAAAAACAGACCACTGCGTGTGGTCTGTTCTCGTTTCAAAACTCAATTAGTTTGCTTTGTTTAAACGTGTAACCAAAGCAGATTTTTTATGAGCCGCAGTATTCTTATGAAGAATACCCTTTGAAGCAGCCTGGTCGATTTTCTTAACAGCAGCTTTTACTGCCTCGCCGGCATTTGCATCCTTGCTCTCGATAGCAGCATCAGCCTTCTTTACTGCTGTTTTAAGAGCAGAACGATAAGCCTTATTACGTTCTGCATTAGCCTCGCCAACGAGAACACGCTTTTTTGCTGATTTAATATTCGGCATTGTCGCACCTCCTAAAGAATAATCACGTAATAGTATATTACCACCTTTTAATAAAAAAAGCAATAGTTTTTTTATATTTTTTAAAAAACCGCAAATAATATCTTTGGTGATAGCTTTGAATTCGAGAACTGATTTGGCAGTTGAAAAGCTTGAAGAGGTAAAAACGGACATCAGCGGTACTGAAAACGAATGTTACTATGCGGCGCCTGTTACCTTCACGAAAACACGAATTTTAACAAAAGAGGCGGCCGCGCGGATAGGAAAGC
This sequence comes from Candidatus Equinaster intestinalis, assembly GCA_018065375.1. The sequence continues at coordinate 16,908 of JAGHTJ010000190.1, forward strand.
CTATCGGGGAATACTTGACGGCGGAAATTCCCGATTTTACCGTTTGCTCCGATGATTTTGAAGAATTATCTGAAATTTTGGCCAAAGAAATTTCAAGTTTTCTTCCCTGCCCTCTTCAAACCGTGCTTGTAATAGGACTCGGCAACAGAGAAATCACCCCTGA
>JAGHTJ010000066.1 GCA_018065375.1 Candidatus Equinaster intestinalis
TTATAGTTATCAGCGCCGATGCTATCGAAAAAAACAAAAAGAGGGGAGACCTCGGCATAAGTTATGACCAAGACGTTCTCCGCCTTATTGATATTTTCAGAGAAATTGACCTGTATGTAGGCAGTGTCGTTATCACCTGTTTTAATAATCAACCCGCCGCCCTTGCGTTTGAAACAAGGCTTAAATCCCTCGGAATAAAGAGCTATAGACATTATCCGATAGAAAATTATCCTTCAGATGTACCCCTTATAGTAAGCGATGAGGGATTCGGCAAAAACGATTATATCGAAACCACACGTTCCCTCGTTGTTGTTACCGCTCCGGGACCGGGTAGCGGCAAAATGGCAACCTGCCTTTCACAGCTTTATCACGAGCATAAGCGCGGAATTAAGGCGGGCTACGCAAAATTCGAAACCTTCCCGATTTGGAATCTGCCCCTTAAGCACCCCGTAAATCTGGCGTATGAGGCGGCAACGGCTGACCTTAACGATGTTAATATGATTGACCCGTTCCATTTGGAGGCATACGGTAAAACCACCGTAAACTATAACCGTGATGTTGAAATTTTCCCGGTGCTCAATGCGATGATGGAGAAAATTCTCGGCGAGTCGCCTTATAACAGTCCTACCGATATGGGTGTTAATATGGCGGGATATGCCATATTTGATGATGCCGCCGTTTGCGAAGCGGCGCGTCAGGAGATAATTCGTCGTTACTATAAAACCCGCGTTGATGTAAAGCTCGGTCTTGCCGATATTGAGCAGGTAAGAAAGATAGAACTGCTTATGCGTCAGTCGGGCGCATCAATAGAGGAAAGACCCACCGTAAAAGCCGCTCTTGTAAAGGCGGAGCTTACCGGAAAACCTGCCGTAGCAATAGAGCTTGCGGACGGTAGAGTTGTAACCGGCAAAACATCTTCTCTGCTCGGCGCCTGCGCTTCGGCACTGCTTAATACACTTAAAGTTTTAGCGGGTATACCCGATGCGATAAATCTGATTTCACCGGTGATTATCGAACCGGTTCAGCATCTTAAAACGGACTATATGGGCAACCGTAATCCGAGACTTCATACAGACGAAATACTTATAGCCCTTTCAATCTGTGCGGCAACCGACCCCACCGCCGCTCTTGCGATGGAGCAGCTGCCAAAGCTTCATGGACTTGAGCTTCATTCAACCGTTATTTTGGCAAATTCGGACGAGCACGTTCTCCGCAAATTAGGGCTTAATGTTACGAGCGAGCCCACCCACGAAACCAAAAAGCTCTATCATCCCACAAGATAAAAAATCCCTCTGTGATAAATTTTCACAGAGGGAAATTTTTTATTTTTTCATTGCCTTTTGAACCCTTATATCATCGCCGAAAAACTTTATTATTTCATAATTTCCTATAAACCTTGATGAAACGCGGGGGGTGTAACGCTGTTCAAGCTCGCCGAATGAAAGATTTGTGTTGATGATTGTGGGCAGACCGCTTAAAATTCTTGTGTTTACTATGTTGTAGAAAACCGATTGTGTAAACGAGGTGGAAAACTCGGTTCCGAGGTCGTCAATAACGAGTAAATCGGCATTTAAAACCTCATCACTTTTCTGTGTTTCGCCCGAATAGGAAAAATGCTCCTTTTCAATTTCGCCGAAAAGATTTTGAGCCGAAGCATAAATTATATTGGCTCCGGTTTTGGCAATTTCCGCTACCATTGCAAGGGAAAGATGGGTTTTTCCGAGCCCTACGCCGCCCATAAAAATAATGTTTTTCGAATCGGCTCCGAAGGTTTGGCAGTAGTCCTTTGCCATATCGAGAACCTTCTTCATCACCTTGCGGGGAACACGACCGTTATTATCGGGCTTGTCGCTGTAAAACGATAGCTCAAAATTATCAAAGCGGTAATTGCTCAAATCGGTTTTAATATTGAGTTTTTCGATATTTTTAGCCGCAATAAGCCTTTTTGCACATTCGCAAAGCTTGCCGCCGCAGTATGCGGTGTCGCCGCATTTTTCACAGTCGGGCAGGGGCTTTTTTATGCCGAGATTTTCGAGAATTTCGTTCTTGCGGGTTTGAAGCTCTCCCGATTCCTTTGCCATTTCATTTATCTTTTCGGTATCACCCGAAAGAGCGAGCATAGCGGCAGAGGTGCCGAGTCTGGCAAGCTTTAAATCAATTTCGGAAAGCTCGCTTACCTTGGAATATGCTTCGTGAAGCTCGGCTTCATACTGGGCATCACGGCGTTTTTTCTTGTCCGTTATTTCGGTTACAACCGAATTCAGCAGGTCGGCAGAATATTTCATTGTTCTTCACCGTATCCTTTGTTTATCATTTTTTCGATAGATGCTATATCGTGGCCGGAATAATCATTCTTTTCCGGCTTTTTATCTTCTCCCGCTTTAATATCCTCGGCGGTTTTGTAGCCCTTGGAATGAAAACCCTCCAAAATCTTGGCAACATAGCTCATTATGAATTTGGATTTTGTATCAACGCATTTGTCGTAAGCAGCTTTGAGCATTTTGTCGTCAAACTTCCAGTCACTTATCCAAAGCTTCGAATATTCAAGCTCCTTTTCGCTCGGAAGCCTGTCCTCAATGCCGAATGCCTTTTCAACAACCTTCCACGCCGTTTTCTTCTCGTAAAACTCCTTTATGTACCGCTCGGCGTCCGAAATGGTGGTTACGCCGGCATTAAGCCAGGCAGTTGCGGTGCGCTCGATAAAGGAAATGTTCAGCTTGTTTTCTCCGGCGGCGTACTCAAAGAGCATTAAAATTACCGAAATATCCATACCCTCGTCTTCGAGTAGCCATAACAGAGCCTCGCTCTCGTTTGTTTTGAGAAATCTGCCGAACTTTATCTGTGCCTGGTCAAGAAGTTCCTTAAAGACGGGATTTTGGGCGGCACGAATGCCTACGTCCTCTCTCGAGGGAAGAAGCTTTTGCCGTACTGCCTTTTTGGGCTTTTCTTCGGTCTTTTGCTTTTGCGGTTTTTGAGGCTTTGCTTCATCAAGACTTATTATTCCGCTGTTGGACCAGTAGAGCAGGGCGTCTTCGGTTTCACCTATATCAAGGCGCAAAGCATTGGCGATGCTCTCTACGGTCGGCAGTTCGGATAAGTGCCTGAAAAGATAGAGTATCACCTTAAGCTGTGTTGCGCTTGCAAGCTTTAAATGTTTGTCGGCAATATCGGCGGGCAGGGAAAAGAGCGAGCCGAAAACCGCAGGATTTATACTGTAGCCCATAATA
>JAGHTJ010000035.1 GCA_018065375.1 Candidatus Equinaster intestinalis
GCGTTATCGTGTGCTAATGTAGTATTATAAACTAAATAATTATTGCTTGGGAGAAGGTGGTATTATGAGTTCGGCTTTTAAGCTTAAAAAAAGAATAATATGTCTGCTTTGCGCTCTGCTCGTTTTACCGCTTTTCTTGGCGGGCTGCTCGAGCAGAAAACAGGGAAAAACAATCAAAAATACCGAAGATTTGAACGGCTCGGTTATCTCGGTTGAAATGGGTACAACCCATGCTGCGATAATTAAAAAGACTCCTGCCCTTTCCGATTGCGAAATTAACTATGCCTACACAAGCTCGGACGGTGTTGCATCGCTTTTAAGCGGTAAATCGGACGCTTATGTTACCGACTATGTTATGGCGCTTTCCATAACAAAACAATATGATTCGCTTATTATGCTGGACGAAACACTCGACAATGCAAAATACGGCTTCGGTTTCAGAAAAGGCGACAGACTTATTAAAAAATTCAATGCCGAAATGAAGAGCATGAACGCCGATGACAGAATACAGGAGCTTTTTGATAAATGGACCGGCTTGGGCGAAAAAACATTACCGGAACAAGATTGGAACACCATTAACGGAACTGTTATCTGCGGTGTTGACCCCGATGTTGAGCCCTTGTGCTACCTCGATAAAAACGGCAATATAACAGGACTTGATGTTGAGCTTATACTTATGGTTGCCGAAAAGCTTAAGGTGAAAGTTGAGTTTGTAAATGTTAAATTCGATGACCTTGAGGCATCGTTGCTTTCCGAACAGGTTGATATGATAGCATCCGGTATTTCCATTACGGATGAGCGACTCGAAAGATACGATTTTACTGACGGTTATCTTGATGCGGGCAGTGTTGCGGTTATAAGAAAAGCCGATGTTGATACAACCGGTCAGGGCTTTATACTTACAGTTAAAAACAGTGTTCAGCGCAGTCTGATAGATGAGAACCGCTGGTTAGATATGATTAAGGGCTTGGGCACTACGGCGCTTATTTCCATATTTTCATTTATCGCCGGAACGATTATCGGTATAGGTATGTTCTTGCTTGCCTATTTTTCAAAATACGATATACATAGAATTTTCGAGTGGCTGCTCAAATTACATACTTTACTGCCGATTACCACATGGCTGCTTATCTGCTATTACCTTATATTCCCCGGGCAAGGTGTTAAGAACACATTTGTTGCGCTTTTCACCTTTACTATTTCATTCAGTATAGATGCATACAGTATTTTTGACGGCTCTATAAGAGGCATCCCGCAGAGCCAGACCGATGCGGCATATTCAATGGGCTACTCAAAATTTGAGGCGGTTTATAAAATCTATCTGCCGCAGGCTTTCCCGGGTATTATAGCAAGTATGCAAACGGTTATAATCTATCTTGTCCGCGATTCCTCGGTTGTAGGTTATGTTTCGGTTCAGGATATTCAGGCAGTTGCCGATGCAATAAGCCTTAAGACCTCCGAGCCGTTTATCCCGATAATTGTGACAGCCATATTCTATATTGCATATGCATTTGTATTATCCCGCTTTGTAACATATATTGCGAAAAAATTTGCATATACCGAAAGAACCGAAGCTGCCGTTAAGAAAAAAATTATGCGGGGGTGGGATAAATGATTCGTGCCGAAAATATCTGCGCAGGCAACAATGATATGGAAATTCTGCGCAATTTAAGCCTTACCGTAAACAACGGCGATATAGTTGGCGTAATCGGTCCCTCCGGCTCGGGCAAATCATATATGCTCCGCTGTTTGGTTACACTTAACAAGATTTCCTCGGGAAAAATTTTCCTTGACGATACCGAAATTACGGCAAGCGATGCCAATGTTATCGAAGCCCGCAAAAAAATCGGTATGGTTTTCCAAAATTACAATCTTTTCAAGCACCTTTGTGTTGTTGAAAATGTTATGTCGGGTCTTGTGGACCTGCAGAAAATGCCTAAAAAAGAAGCCTACTCAAAAGCAATGGAAATTCTGCAAATGGTGGGCTTAGCCGATAAGGCGTTTAACTACCCCGCTACCCTCTCGGGCGGTCAGCAACAGCGCGCGGCAATAGCGAGAACTATTGCAATGGAGCCTGATATTATACTGTTCGATGAGCCCACAAGCTCGCTCGACCCCCTTATGCGAGGAGAGGTTGAGGCGGTTATCCGACTGCTTGCCGCGCAGGGGCACACAATGGTTATCGTTACCCACGAAATGGAGCTTGTAAAGAGTGTTTGCAAGCGCGTTGTGTTTATAAACGACGGCAAAGTTTTTGAGGAAGGAACGCCCGAAAAGATATTTGATAACCCCGACAATGCCGTTACCAAGCGTTTTGTTAAGGCGCTGCGTGTTCTCGAATTTGATGTTGAATCAAAGAGCTTTGACTTTATCGGTATCGAGACTACCCTTGCCGATTTTGCTTACAGAAACGGTATTTCGTCGGTTATCACAAATAAGGTTCGCTCTGTTCTCGAGGAGCTTTTTGAGATGGTTATAATTCAGCCGAGCGAGCAGAACAAGATGCACATCCTTTTTGAATACAATACCAAAGATAAATGCATTGACGGTAATGTTAAATTCTCCGGTCCACCGGTTGATGAGGACGACCCGATGTACTTTATCTCATGGCCGATTATCAAGATGCGCACCGATGAGCTTAAGGTTGAAAATATTGACGAATACGGTTATACAAACAATGTTACAATCAAGATAAAATAAAAAACAGTTTGAGGAAACTCAAACTGTTTTTTTATCAGATTTGAAAGAAAAGGCGGTAAACTCATATAAGCTCCACAGGTAAAACGCTAAATTGAATACCGCGATAACACCGAGCACCGAATTAAAATGCCCTTGCCACGGGAGATTTGTTTTAATATAGTTTGCAAGGACGACGAACTGATTGCCGAGTGTAGTTAAGGTGAGCGCAATATAAAGCCACAGGTGGCGTTTTTCGCGATACAGCGCCCATACAACAAGCAACAGCGGGAGGACTACAAACTGATACCTTTCATGCATATCGGGCATAAAGATAAATATATGCTCCATAAGGAAAAAGCCCGACATCCAAAGGCTCTTTTTTTCGCCGAAATGCCACAGGCAAACAACATACAAAATGCCTGCCGCAACGATTCCGTAGCCAAACGCCTTATAAGTTACACCCAAAAACATTTCCGTTGAATCGGGCTGCCAATTAAGACCGAGCACCGAATATAAGTTGCTCGCGTTTACCGTACAGTATGGATAAGATCCCACGCTGCCGAAATAAACATCGAAAATCAGCCACGGGTTATGAGCCCCTACCGAAAACGGCACAAACACTGCGGCAACGGTTAAAATGCCGGCAATGGCGCTGTAGAGAAGCCATTTGATTTCCGTCTTTTTTAATACATATACCATACCGATAAGATAAATCGGGGCAAAAAACGCACACTGATATTTTATCATACAGGCGCAGGCGAACACAACTGTTGAAGCCACCGGCTTATTTTCCGAAAGCAGCCAAAAAGTAAGCAGAATAAAGAAAGCCAGCACACTGTCGGTTTGTCCCCAAAAAGCCGAATTAAAAGTGGCAGAGGGGTTAATTAGCCAAAAGATGAGCGCAAAAATCGCAATATCGGGGTTGCCCGACTTTTTGGTGATTTTAAGAATAAGCACACCGCAAAGAATATCGAAAAGTATCGGAATAAGCTTCATAAAGAGCATATCCGCCATTTCGTAGGTATCGGGCGCAATAATGCGGTAAAGCAGATTAACGGGGCTTACAAGCAGTAAAAACAGCGGCGGATAATCGAGCGCAATGCTATCGGCTCTTGCATAGATATCGAACAGCCCGTTATTCATATCGAGTATCCAATCGCGGTACCATGTAACATCAAACCGATTATAGAAAAAAACGCCGAAGGTAAGCTTTGCCAAAGCCGCAAAAATAAAGATATAAATTATCAGTTTTTCTTTTTCTGTTTTATTGTTCACCAAAGCATTTAGTCT
>JAGHTJ010000123.1 GCA_018065375.1 Candidatus Equinaster intestinalis
CCACTATATAATCCGAGCCGATTTTTTTAGCCTCGGCAGGTGTCATAACTCTTTTCTGGTCGCCAATATCACCGTCCGCAAAGCGAACACCGGGGGTTACGGTAAGGAAATTTTTTCCGCAAACCTCGTGAACCTTTTGAGCCTCGAGGGGTGAACACACCACACCGTCAAGTCCTGCATCTGCCGCACATTTTGCATAATGCATTACAACCTTATCTATAGGTTCGTTTATCAGCAAATCGTTTTCCATGCTCTGCTGGTCGGTAGATGTAAGCTGGGTAACGGCTATAAGAAGCGGGCGTGAGCCGTCCGGGCGGGTTAGCCCCTCGAGCGCCGCCTCCATCATTCGTTTTGTTCCCGAAGCGTGAAGATTGCATATATCAACATCAAGATTTGAGAGCACCGCCATCGCTTTTTTAACCGTATTCGGTATATCGTGGAGCTTCAAATCAAGAAAGATTTTATGGCCTCTTTTTTTAATTTCCTTTACAATTCCGGGACCTTCGGCATAAAAAAGCTCCATACCTATTTTTACAAAAGGTTTTTTGCCCTCAAATTTATCGAGAAAATCGAAGGTTTGCTCCTTGCTTGCAAAATCGCAGGCAATTATTACGTCTTTACCCATTTATTGCGCCTCCTATTATATCCTTTAAATTATCAATTCCGTATTTTTCCATAGTTCTCGGCAGTTCTTCGATTATATCCTTACAAACCGTAGGATTTACAAGGTTTGCCGCACCTACCTCGACTGCTGTTGCTCCCGCAAGCATCATTTCGATTACATCTTCGGCAGTTGACACTCCGCCCATACCGATTACCGGCACTTTAACGGCTGATGCCACCTGATAAACCATTCGAAGCGCCACCGGGAAAATTGCGGGACCCGAAAATCCCCCCATTTTATTGGCGATTATCGGCTTTTTTTGTTTTAAATCTATCCTCATACCGAGCATTGTATTTATGAGGCTTATGCCGTCTGCTCCGGCTTCCTCGCACGCCAAAGCAATGCTTACTATATCGGTAACATTCGGGGTAAGCTTAATTATAACGGGTTTGGTTGTAACCTTTTTAACTGCTTTAACAACGCTTGCGGCATTATCCTTATCGGTACCGAAGCTCATACCGCCGCCGTGAACATTGGGACAGCTTACATTTACCTCAAACCAGCCTATCTGTTCCTCACTATCGAGTTTTTCGCAGGTATAGGCATACTCCTCGAGTGAAAATCCGCTTACATTTGCCATAACCTTTTTATTAAAGCAGTTTTTCAGTTTCGGCAGTTCTTCGTTTATTACCTTTTCTACACCCGGATTTTGAAGCCCCACGGCGTTTATCATTCCCGCCGTACACTCTGCAATTCGAGGCGTTGGATTACCAAACCGCGGCTCTTTTGTAGTGCCTTTAAAAGAGAATGTGCCGAGGCAGTTTATATCGTAAATATCGGCGAATTCATAACCGTAGCCGAATGTGCCCGAAGCCGGAATTACAGGATTATCAAGCTTTATTCCGCAAAGGTTTACACTTAAATCTCCCATAAAATTTCCTCCTTATTAAGCACCGGACCGTCCTTGCAAATTCGCTTATAGCCCGTAACGGTTTTACACGAGCAACCCATACAGGCTCCAAATCCGCAACCCATACGCTCTTCAAAGCTTAACTGACCGCTCGTTTTACTCGCCTTAAATACGGCTTTGAGCATAGGCTCGGGTCCGCAGGTATAAAAATAGCTGTAATTATCGGGAAAGGCATTTGTTACAAAACCCTTAATACCGTATGAACCGTCCACCGTAGTTACCGTAACCTTCGCGCCGAGCTCTTTAAATTCTTTTTCATAAAAAACTTCCGATTTGGTATTAAAGCCGAGAATAACACTTACCGATTTGCCCGATTTTATAAGATTCTTTGCCGCAAGGTAAAGGGGCGGCACACCAACACCGCCGCCGATAAGAAGCGGCGCATCACCTGAAGCGGATAAATCATAGCCGTTGCCGAGCTCGGTTAAAATATCGAGCTCGCCCTCGGTCATTTTACTTAAAGCTTCGGTACCCTTACCCACAACCTTATAAATCAAGGTGAGCTTTTTATCCTCTGCATCACAAACCGATATGGGGCGGCGAAGATAAAGTCCCTCGATTTTAATATTCACAAACTGTCCCGCACGGATATTTTCGGTATTGCCGAAAAGTTCAATCTTGAAAACATTATCGGTTAAGGGAGTATTACTGATTATTTTAAATATTTCCTGTTTCATTACGCATCAATGGTTGAAACGGTAAGTGTGGTTTCTTCGAGAACATCTAAAAGTACATTTACCGTATCAAGGGAGGTAAAGATTGTTACATTGTTTTCGGTGGAAAGGCGGCGTATAAGCATACCGTCACTTTCCTGCTTATCCGAGCCTATATCGCGGGTATTTATAACATAGGCTATATGACCCTGGCGCAGAGCATTCGGGATTTCATCGGGGTCTTCGCTTATTTTCTTGAGGATATGGGTGCGAACTCCGTTTTCCTTAAGGAATTCGGCAGTACCAGCCGTTGCCTCAATATTGAAGCCCAGATTATAGAAACGCTTGATAAGCGGAAGCGCCTCCTCTTTATCCTTATCGGCAACCGTAACAAGTATGGTGCCGTAGTTTTGCAGACGTGTTCCCGATGCCTGAAGCGCCTTATAAAGCGCACGGTTAAGCTTATCGTCATAACCGATTGCCTCTCCGGTAGATTTCATTTCAGGGGAAAGATAGGCATCAAGTCCCTTAATTTTATTGAAGGAAAATACCGGAACCTTTACATAGAAACGTCTTTTTTCTTCGGGGTAAATATCGAATATTCCCTGCTCTTTCAGGCTCTTGCCGAGGATTACCTCGGTAGCAATATCGGCAAGGCTGTAGCCGGTTGATTTTGAAAGGAAAGGTACAGTACGCGAAGAACGCGGATTTACCTCAATTATATAGACATCATCATTACTATCAACTATGAACTGAATATTGTAAAGACCTACAATGCCTATGCCGAGACCAAGCTTTTTAGCATACTGCAGAATGGTTCCCTTTACCTTATCGGATATACTGAAGGCGGGATAAACGCTTATTGAGTCGCCCGAATGGATACCGGTTCTTTCAACAAGCTCCATAATGCCGGGTACGAAAACGTCTCTGCCATCACAAATAGCATCAACCTCTACCTCTTTACCCTGAATATACTTATCAACAAGCACCGGCTTATCGGCATCAATTTCAACCGCCGTTTTGAGGTAATGGCGAAGCTGTTCTTCGTTTGCAACTATCTGCATCGCTCTGCCTCCGAGCACGAATGAAGGACGTACAAGAACGGGATAACCGATTTCAGCCGCCGCATTTACGCCGTCCTCAATTTTGGTAACGGCTCTGCCTTTAGGCTGCGGTATATTCAAATCCTTAAGTATTTTTTCGAAGCTGTCTCTGTTTTCCGCCTTTTCTATTGCGGCGCAGTCGGTACCGATTATTTTTACTCCCCTATCCATAAGCGGCTGGGCAAGGTTAATGGCTGTTTGACCGCCGAGAGACGCTATAACGCCCTCGGGCTTTTCGAAATCAACTATCGCCATTACGTCTTCGGGGGTAAGGGGCTCAAAATAGAGCTTATCCGCCGTAGTATAGTCGGTTGAAACGGTTTCGGGGTTATTGTTTATGATAATTGCTTCATAACCTGCTCGCTTGATGGTTTGAACGGCGTGAACGGTAGAATAATCGAATTCTACGCCCTGACCTATTCTGATAGGTCCTGCACCGAGCACTATTATCTTGCGCTTATCGGTAAGTCTTGAAGCATTTTCACCGGTATACGAGGAATAAAGATATGCGATATATTTACCGGTGTGGAGGGTATCAACCATTTTGAAAATCGGAATTATGCCGTTTGCCTTGCGCTTTTCATAAACCTCGATTTCCTTTAAGTTCCATATTTTTGCGATGTATTTATCCGAAAAACCAATCTTTTTGGCTTTTTTGAGCACATCAATAGAGTTTACGTTTTCTTTGAGCTCTTTTTCGGCTTCTACTATATTTTTGAAAGATTCAAGGAAAAGCTCGGTAATAGCCGTTACCTCGTGGAGCTCCTTTACCGAATGACCTCTGCGCAAAAGCTCAAAAATCGCATAATAATTATCGTCCTTAAACACCTTGATATATTCAAGGAGTTCATCATCGGTTTTATTATCAAATTTTGCAAGGTGGAAATGGCAAACGCCGGTTTCGAGTGAGCGCACCGATTTTAAGAGGCATTCTTCGAGCGAGGAGCCTATGCCCATTACCTCACCGGTAGCTTTCATCTGTGTACCGAGATTATTGGGAGCAGATGTAAATTTATCAAATGGGAAACGCGGGAATTTTGCAACGATATAATCGAGGCTCGGCTCAATAGCCGCAGTTCCACCGGCAACCGGAATATCTTCGAGGGCAAGACCGAGCGCTATTTTTGCGGTAACACGAGCTATCGGATAGCCGCTCGCCTTTGAAGCCAGCGCCGAAGACCTTGATACACGGGGGTTTACCTCAATGAGGAAATATTCACTCGAATTGGGGTTGAGCGCAAACTGAACATTACAGCCGCCCGAGATTTTAAGCTCACGGATTATCTTAATTGCACTGTCGTTAAGCATTTTTAGGTCGTGGTCATTAAGGGACAAAATCGGCGCTACAACCAGCGAATCTCCCGTATGAACGCCTACCGGGTCGATATTTTCCATACCGCATATTGTAATTGCTTTATCGTTTGAGTCTCTCATTACCTCAAATTCGATTTCCTTATAGCCTTTTACGCTCTTTTCGATAAGCACCTGATGAACCGGAGAAAGCTTGAAAGCATTTGTACCTATTTCGATGAGTTCTTCCTCGTTATAAGCGAAACCGCCGCCGGTACCGCCCAAAGTAAATGCAGGGCGCAACACTACCGGATAACCGATATTAAGTGCCGCCTTTTTAGCTTCTTCGAGGTTATATGTAATTTCGGAGGGAATTACCGGCTCGCCGATTGACTGGCACATTTCTTTAAAGAGCTCTCTATCCTCGGCACGCTCGATACTTTCGCTTGACGTTCCGAGAAGTTCAACACCGCACTCCTTTAAAATGCCCTTCTTTTCGAGCTGCATTGCAAGGTTAAGTCCGGTTTGACCGCCGATGCCCGGTACTATCGCATCGGGGCGCTCATAACGCAAAATTTTTGCGATATATTCGAGGGTAAGCGGCTCCATATAAACCTTATCGGCAATAGCCGTATCGGTCATTATGGTAGCGGGGTTTGAGTTGCAGAGTATTACCTCGTAGCCCTCCTCCTTAAGCGCAAGGCAGGCTTGGGTTCCCGCATAGTCAAATTCCGCCGCCTGACCTATTACGATAGGTCCGGAGCCTATTATCAGTACCTTTTTAATATCAGTTCTTTTTGCCATTTTAATTCCTCCGTATTTCAGTATTTATAAACGGTTTTATCGCCGATTACAGTCATAAGATTTTTTCCGAAAAGCTCTGCGCTTTCAAACGGTGTTGCCCTGCCTGACGAGAAAAACTCATTCGGATTTACCGTAAAGCTCCGGTTTATATCCCATACAGAAAATTCGTTGCAAAAGGGTATTCCGAAGCGTTTTCGGGGATTTACGCAAAGCAGTTCAACAAGTTTTTCCATGGTTATTATATTCTTTTTAACAAGGTGGGTATATAACACCGGGAACGCCGTTTCAAGCCCTACAATACCAAAGGCGCTCTTTTCGAGCCCGCGCGATTTTTCTTCGGCGCTGTGAGGTGCATGGTCGGTAGCTATCATATCAATCGTACCGTCAGCAATACCCTGCAAAAGTGCCAATTTGTCCTCTTTCGAGCGCAAGGGCGGATTCATTTTGAATTTACCGTCTTCAATTAAATCGTTTTCATCTAAAACAAGATAATGCGGAGCCGTTTCGCAGGTTATATTTACGCCCTGCTTTTTGGCGTTTCTTATAAGTTCAACGCTTTCTTTACAAGAAATATGGCAGACATGGTAGGCGCAACCGGTATCACGCGCAAGCTCTATATCCCGCTTAATCGGACCCCATTCGCTTTCACTGCATATACCTTTATGTCCGTGCTTTTCAGCATAACTGCCATTATGTATATAACCGCCGCAAAGCAAGGAATTATCTTCACAATGAGCCGCTATTATTTTGCCGCATTTTTTCGCGGTTTGCATTGCCGCTTTCATCATTTCGGGTGACTGAACACCTCTGCCGTCATCAGAAAAGGCGATAACCTTATCGGATAAGGCTTCCATATCGGAAAGTTCTTCTCCCTGTTCGCCCACCGTTACCGCGCCGTAAGGGTAAACATTTATAACCGCATCTTTATTTATTATATCGGTTTGCTTTTTCAGATTTTCGGCGTTATCGGGTACCGGGTTTAAATTCGGCATAGTGCAAACAGCGGTATAACCGCCCCTTGCCGCCGAGCGTGAGCCTGAATATATTGTTTCTTTATACGAAAAACCCGGCTCGCGAAAATGCACATGCACATCACAAAAGCCGGGTAAAACAACGAGATTATCAGGCGCGCCGCCGAGCTCCTTTTCGCAAACGGCAAGAATATCCTTTTCATTAAGCGGTAATGATTCTGTTTTATAGATTTTAATGTTTTTCATATCATTACCTCCAAACAAAAAGCCTTGCCGTAAGGCAAGGCTTATATGCGAAAACACACGGATACCGAATGTATCCATATAACACCTTGCCGACCTCACGGGATCGCCTTAAAGATTTATTTTTTAAGATTATACCACGCTATATGTGGTTTGTCAACAAAAAGAAGCAAAAAATAAATTACTTTTTAAGCTCCAGAGTTCTCTCGTACGAGGCTACTACCGCATCTGCCGCCGCGGCTCTGAATGCCGCCTCTTCGAGGGAAAGCACGCCCGCTATTGTAGTGCCGCCCGGAGAACATACTTCGTCCTTTAAAAGCTCGGGGTCCTTGCCGCTTTTAAGCAACATTTCGGCACTGCCGAGTATGGTTTGCGCCGCATAAAACATTGCTTTTTTACGCTGAACTCCGCAAGCAACTGCGCCGTCTGCAAGGCTCTTGGCAAACATATAAACGAATGCCGGTCCGCAACCCGAAAGCGCCGCCGCCGCATCAAAATTCTTTTCCTCGAGCTTATCGGTAGTTCCCGCCTTGCTCATAAGAGCTAAAAACTTTTTCTCGGCTTCCTCGCTTACCCTTGCGGTGCAGTAAAGAATCATACCCTCTCCCACAGCCGCCGGAGTATTCGGCATTATGCGGATAACATTTTCGGTGCCCGCCGCACTGCTTATATCGGCAAGCGAAACACCCGCCGCCATGGTGACTATAACGGTATCCCTTGAAATACTGTTTTTAATGCTTTTTGCAACATTTATTACAACATCGGGTTTTACCGCCAAAAAGACGAATTCACAATTTTTCGCCAAAACATTCGTCTGCTCGAAGACGGCATTTTTCATACTCTTTAAAAGGTTTTCAACCTTTTTCTCATCGGTATCGTAAATGGCGAGTTTTTTATCGGTTTTATAAACCGCCTGCGCCAGAATACTACCCATATTTCCTGCTCCGATAAAGCCTGCCGTATACTTCATAATCATCCCTCTTATCTTATATTTCCGTTGCCTTTGATTACATATTTATAGGTCGTAAGCTCTTTAAGACCCATAGGACCTCTTGCGTGAAGCTTTTGTGTGGAAATTCCCATTTCACAACCAAGCCCGAATTCTCCTCCATCGGTAAACCGTGTTGAAGCGTTTACATATACTGCCGCGCTATCCACACCACTGCAAAAATACTGCGCCGCTGCGTCTTCTTCGGTTATTATGGCTTCGCTATGATGGGTTGAATGAGCGTCAATATGCCGTACTGCATCCTTTACGCCGTCTACCGCCTTTACCGCCAGAATATAATCGAGAAACTCGGTATCAAAATCCGTATCTGTTGCCGCTACACCCTTTTGGGAGTATTTAATACATTCTTCGTCCATACGAAGCTCTACCGGTATTTCACGGCTTGTAAGCCTTTGCTCCAAAAGGGGAATAAAATCCTTTAATATCTTTTTATCCACAAGGCAAACCTCTGCGGCATTACAAACAGACGGTCTGCTGGTTTTTGCGTTTTCAATTATATTAAGCGCCATATCAAGGTCGGCATTTTCGTGAACGAAAATATGGCATATACCGGTACCCGTTTCTATGCAGGGCACGGTAGCATTCTCCACACAAGCCGAAATAAGGCCCTTGCCTCCGCGGGGAATCAGCAAATCAATATATCCGTTTGCCCTCATCATTTCGTTTGCGCTCTGCCTGCTTATATCCTCTATAAGCATTACGGCATTTTCGGGAAGTCCCGCTTTTTTAAGACCGCTTTTTAGAGCCTTTACTATCTCGGTTGCGCTTTTATGCGCTTCCTTGCCCGAGCGAAGCAAGCAGGCATTTCCGCTTTTGATACAAAGCGCCGCCGCGTCCGAGGTTACATTCGGGCGGCTCTCATAAATAATACCCACAACACCAATCGGCACCGTGATTTTTTTAATCGAAAGACCGTCTGCCCTATCGAACTGCTCAAGCACTCTGCCGGTAGGGTCTGCAAGGTTTTTTACCTCGATTATCCCGCGGGACATAGCCTCTATTCGCTCTTTAGTTAGTCTTAAACGGTCAAGCATAACATCGCTTATGCCGCTGGCATTTTTAATATCCTCGGCATTGGCGCGCAGTATATCCTCACAGTTTTCGGTTAAGCTTATTGCCATAAATTCGAGCGCACGGTTTTTATCATCGGGAGAAAATACCGCAAGCTCCTTTGAAGCCGTTTTAACTGCCTTTAATATTTGAGTGGTGGTCAATTATTTTTCCTCCGATTTTTTAATCGCCAAAAATTTTGTGCCTACCTGTTTACCGTCAATAATATCGTAAAGATTTTCGGGACGGTCTCCGTTTGTAATTATCATATCGGTTCCCGATTCGGTAGCTATCTTTGCGGCATCAATTTTGGTTATCATACCGCCGGTTCCGACCTTGGAATGAGTGCCGCCCGCAAGCGCCTCGATTTCGGGGGTTATTTCAGCTACCTCGGGAATTATCTTTGCATTCTTATCCTTATGCGGATTTGTAGTTGAAAGTCCTTCAACATCGGAAAAAATAACGAGCGTATCTGCATTTACACTTCTTGAAACTATTGCCGCAAGTGTATCGTTATCGCCTATTACAAGCTCGTTTACCGCAACACTGTCGTTTTCATTTATTATCGGAATAACTCCGAGAGCCAGCAACTGATTTACCGTGTTTTTAAAATTATCGTGTTGCTCCTTATCCTTCATATTACCCGCCGTAAGCAAAATCTGGGCAACGGTGTGATTATACTCTCCGAAAAGGCGACTGTAGGTATACATAAGCTCGCATTGACCAACCGCCGCAACCGCCTGCTTGAATGCCACCTCTTTGGGACGTTCCGCAAGGGAGAGCTTGCCCATACCCATACCTACCGCACCCGAAGATACAACTATTACCTCACAGCCGGCATTCTTAATATCGCTTACAACCTTACAGAATTTTTCTATATGACGGATATTAAGATGTCCCGTAGGATATGCAAGTGTTGATGTACCGATTTTTATTACAATTCGCATAATATCACCTTTTTATAATATATACACAGTTATTATATTCCAAACAAGCCCGGTAGTCAAGCATTAGGGCTTATTTATAAAGAACAGACCTACCATACATATTACTATTCCCATTATTTTTGAAAGATTAAGGCTTTCTTTATAAAAAACAAGCCCGATAACAAGCAGTGCCACGGCAAGTATACTGCTATGTACCAACTGACCCGTGCTTATATTCCAGCCCGCCTTATACATATACAGAGTTCCCACCTCAAGGCCTACTATGGCAAGTCCCAAAACGAAGGTTGTCCAGTTAATATTCTTATACTCTTTAAAAAGATTTCCGCCCTTTGAGGTAAGGAAGAAAAGAACCGCCGAAAAAACCGCTCCTACGGTATAGGTTACCGTAAGCGCCGCCAGCGGATTCAAATTCTGCGGCGAAGATTTCGAGCAGATATGATAGAAGATGTTTGACAAAACTATCAAGGCTATCGGTGCATAGTAGAAAAAAGTTTCCATAAAAATTCTCCTTAAAATAAAATAGCAGCCAAACCAAATAGCCTGACTGTCGGTAGGTGCTCACCCGTTTTTTCTCATTATAGCACAGTTTTTTCCAAAATCAAGAATTTTTATCATATTTTTTGATGAGCCCGACTGCAACCGGTAAAAGAAGTATCACCCCGCAAAGATTGGGGATAATCATAAGCCCGTTTACCGTTTCGGAAACTTTCCAAACCGTCTTCATTTCCGTCACCGCTCCGAGGACAGCCGCCGCAGAATAAAGCAGAAAAAAGCATTTATTAAATTCGAAGCCGAAAAGAAATTCAAAGCATCTTAAACCGTAAAAACCCCAACCTATTACTGTGGAAAGCGCAAAACTGCAAAGTGCCATGCAAAGAAGCACCGAAGCCCATTTACCGTAAACCGATTTAAAGGCAAAAAGAGCAAGCTCTGCCCCTGCCGCTTTGCCGTAATTTATCGGTACTCCGCTTATTAAAATCACAAGAGAGGTAAGGGTGCAGATAACGATAGTGTCGGCGAAAACCTCGAAAATTCCGAAAAGCCCCTGCTCTGCCGGATTTTCGATATTTGAAGCAGAATGAGCGATACCCGCCGTGCCGAGTCCCGCTTCGTTTGAAAAAACACCCCTTGAAAAGCCTGTTTTGAGTGTTAAAAAAATCGAGCCCACCGCCCCGCCGGTAACCGCCGCCGGCTTAAATGCACCGGTGAATATCATGGCAAAAACCGCCGGCAGTTTTTCTGCATTTAAAATTATTGCCCCTGCAGATACCGCAAGATACGAAACCGCCATAAATGGCACCATTATTCCGGTCACCCTGCCTACCTTTTCGGCACCTCCCACAAGCACTGTAGCCGCAAAAACCGCTACCGCCGCACCGATAAAAAGTTTAAATAAAGGGTTATTTTGCAAATCCTGCTTACCGCAAAAATCCGAAAGAGTAAAGCTGACCGAATTAAGCAGAGTATTAACCTGAACGGCATTGCCGATGCCGAAAACCGCCACTACACCCATAACCGCATAGCAAACCGCCGGCAGGTTATACCGCTCCCCCAATCCGTTACGAATGAAATACATCGGACCTCCCGCAAATTCGCCCTTTTTGTTTTTCTCCCTATAATGCACCGAAAGGGTAATTTCAGCCGTTTTTACCGCCATACCCAAAAACGCCGAAACCCACATCCAAAAAACCGCTCCCGCGCCGCCGAGTGCTATAGCACCCGCCACCCCCGCTATATTTCCGGTACCACCGGTTGCCGCAAGGGCGGTACAAAGGGCTCTAAAGGG
>JAGHTJ010000087.1 GCA_018065375.1 Candidatus Equinaster intestinalis
ATTATAAAGTGTCAACCTCTAAATATAAATTTTTCTTGACAGATTGGCTGTTTTAGTGTATTATATAAAAAAGTATGGTGTGATAGTGGAGCTTTTATGGACGATTTTATCAATGATGCCGATATTTCTCTTTCCGATGAAGATTTGGCTATTCTTATAAAATCCGGCGACGAAACTAAATTACACCTGCTTATCCGCCGCTATTTGCCGCTTATTAAGGCAAAGTCAAGAAAGTTTTGCATCGGCGGGGATAATGATGATTTCTTGCAGGAAGGCCTCATGGCTCTTTATTCTGCTGCAAAGGTATTCAATCCTGACATATCTTCTTTTAAGTCATTCGCTTCGGTTTGCATTGAAAGAACGCTTGTGTCATATTTCCGCAAAAATTTCAGTAAGAAACAGATACCGAAGGAAGCGCTTGTATATTTTGAGGATGATTCCGAGCTGTTTTCGGAAGAAACACCCGAATCACTTATAATTGAAAAAGAAGAAAGCGATTTGCTGACTTTGAGGATTAAGAAAGAATTATCAAGGCAGGAATATAACATTTTGGTTATGTTTCTTGCGGGTAATTCTTATGAAAGTATTGCCAATAAATTCGGTTTAACTCTTAAAGCGGTTAATAATTCTATGTACCGCGCAAGAAAGAAAATCGAATTATTGAAATAAATATGCCCTTTGTAGCTTAAATTAGAAGAGCGTTGTGTTTCAAAGGTGGCGGTGCAATCCCGCCCTGGGCTAAAAATCAAGAGTGAGGTAAAAGAGATGTTTGAAGACAAAACGTTAGTTTGCAAAGACTGCGGTGAGGAATTTGTTTTCACTGCAAGAGAGCAGGAATTCTATGAGTCCAAAGGCTTTGTTAACGAACCGCAACGCTGCAAACCTTGCCGTGACAAGCGTAAAAATGCCGGTAGAGCTCCCCGTGAGTTCCACGAAGCAGTATGTAATGCTTGCGGCGGTGTTGCAAAAGTTCCTTTTGTACCGAAGGACGACCGTCCGGTATACTGCAGCGAATGCTACGCAAAAATGAAAGAAAATTCTGCTGCTGAAGAATAAGGGCTCGATTTTGTTACATTTTGGCCACCCAAAGTTTTTTTGGGTGGTTTTTTATTATTCATATTTTATTAATGAAATTTGCGGAAAATTGTTGTAAAATAAACTTGAGGTGATGTTTTGTGAACAACACGAAAATTCTTATTGTTGATGATGATATCAATATTTGCGAGCTTTTAAGACTTTATCTTGAAAAGGACGGCTTTATGACTATTGTTGCTAATGACGGTGCCGAGGCTCTGTATTCTTTCCGCGAAAAATCGCCTGACCTTATTTTACTTGATATAATGCTCCCGAAGCTGGACGGTTGGCAGGTCTGCCGCGAAATCAGAAAAACCTCCGATGTTCCGATAATTATGCTTACCGCTAAGGGCGAAGTCTTTGATAAGGTTTTGGGGCTTGAGCTCGGTGCCGACGATTATATTTCTAAGCCTTTTGATACCAAAGAGGTTATTGCTCGCATAAAGGCAGTGCTTCGCCGCACTAAAAGCGCAAACGAAAACGATGTAAAAGAAGTGTCATTTGAAAACCTTAAAATAAATTTAACCAACTATGAAATGACGGTTAAGGGCAAATCTGTCGATACTCCTCCTAAAGAGCTTGAGCTTATATACCACCTTGCGAGCAACCCAAACCGTGTTTATACACGAGACCAACTGCTTGATGAGGTGTGGGGCTTTGATTATTACGGCGACTCCAGAACGGTTGATGTTCATGTTAAAAGACTGCGCGAAAAGCTTGAAGATGTTTCAGATAAATGGGCTTTGAAAACCGTTTGGGGCGTTGGTTATAAATTTGAAGTGAAATAATATGAGATTCCGGTTTTTTAAGAAGGTATTTTTAACTGTATCCTGCACAATTCTGGTTACGCTCACGCTTTCTTTGGCGATACTCGGTTTTGTTGTTTCAAATTATTTTTTGAAAGAAAAATACGAGCAGTTGGACGGCAGCTGCCGCTCGGTAGCCACCATAGTGCTTTCGGATATAACATCGGCAAATTTCAAGCGGAATGTGCATAACATACTTCGCGTTCAACGCGAGGTTTCTTCCTTTGATGTTTTGATTTCGGATAACTCCGGCAAAATTCTTGTGTGCGGCTGCCGCGATTATCAGCGAGACGGCGAGTGCCGACATTCGAAAAAAAATATTCCGCTTGATGTAATTGCCAAAACGGGAAATGCGGGGTATCGCGATATTACCGATTTGGGCGGCGTTTTTGAGGACCAATATTATGTTGTTTCCAGAGCCGTTTGCGATGAGGACGGCTCGGTTTACGGCTATGTATTTTCCGCCGCTTCATCCCGTTCGCAAAGAAATTTGCTGAACACCGTAACAAAAATGTATATTTTAGCGGTGGTTATTCCGTTTGTAATTATGTTCTTTGCGATTTATGTAATGACATATAATTACACTAAACCGTTAAAGATGATGTCTGAGGCCGCAAAAGCCATGGCAAAGGGCGATTTTTCAAAGCGCATACCGATAACGAGCAACGATGAAATCGGCGAGCTTTCGGTTTCGTTTAATAATATGACCGATTCGCTCTCCCGCCTTGAGCAGATGCGCCGCAGCTTTATCGGCAATGTTTCACACGAGTTGAGAACTCCGATGACAACTATTGCAGGCTTTGTTGACGGTATTTTGGACGGTACTATTCCTTACGAAAAGCAGGAATATTACCTGAAAATTGTTTCTGATGAAGTAAAAAGATTATCAAGGGTTGTAAAATCTATGCTTGAGCTCGCGCGCTTTGAATCGGGCGAGGTAAAGCTGAATCCTACAAGGTTCAATGTTTCAGAGCAGATAGTAAATGTTGTTTTAAGCCGCGAAAAACAGATTGAAGAAAAGAATATCGAAATAGAAAATCTTGATAATCTGCCCGCGGCATATATAAATGCAGATTACGATTTGATTTATCAGGTGATTTATAACCTTGTTGATAACGCCGTTAAGTTTACTGATGAGAACGGCAAAATCACATTTTTGCTTATTAATACCGAGAACAGTGTTCAGTTTTCGGTTCGCAATACCGGTAAAGGCATACCGAAAGAAAACCTTGCGAATATTTTTGAAAAGTTCTATAAGGTTGATAAATCGCGCTCAAATAATATTAACAGTACCGGTCTCGGTCTTTATATTGTCAAAACAATAATTGATATTCACGGCGGAAAAATTGTTGCAGACAGTGTTCAAAACGAGTATACTGTATTTAAGATTTTGTTGCCTACAGAAAACGGAGGTAAAAACAATGGATGAATTTGAAAATAACGAGCAGATTCCCGAAGTTGAAGCAGAGCCCGAGGCTCACGAAATCACCGATTCGGAGCAATTAAACTCAGAGCCTGCCGAGAGCTTTGCCGAGTTTCAAAACGAGGAAGAAATAGTTGATAATAACTACACAGATTCGCCCGCTAATGTGCCTATTGAACTGCAAAAGCCGAAAGAATCGGGAAGTTCTTTGGGGCTCCGCATATTTATTCTTTTGCTCTGCGGTGTTATTGCCATCAGCGGAGCTTTGGCGGCAGGTTATTTCTTGGGCAAAAACGGTTTCGGTAATAATAAGGAAAGCAAAAATGAATTTCAGCTTGAGTCAAAACCCGATTCCGCCGAGGTACTTTCTGCCGAAAAAATTTACAAAACCGTTAATCCGTCGGTAGTCGGCATAGTGGTATATAATTCTCAAAAGGTGTTTGGTTATGCCAGCGGTGTTGTTTATTCGGAGGACGGTTATATTATCACCAACGACCATATTTACGCCGAGTGCCCCGATGCTAAATTCAGAATTTATACCTTTGACGGCAAGTCATATAACGCAAGCTTTGTTGCAGGCGATGTTCGCTCCGACCTTGCTGTGTTAAAAGCGGACGCCGACGGTTTATATCCCGCTACATTCGGCAACTCCGACGACCTTAATCCCGGCGAAGCCGTTTATACAATGGGCAGACCCGATAATGTTACCGGTAATACAACCATTACGAGCGGAAATGTCTCTTATCTCAATATAAGAATCGCAAACGCCTCAAGCTATTCGCAGAAATTTATACAAACCGATGCGGCTCTTAATCCCGGTTCTTCGGGCGGTGCACTTGTAAATTCCTTTGGTCAGATAATCGGAATTACCGCCGGAAACAAAACCGACGGTTATGAAGATATAAGTTACGCCATACCTACGGTTACGGTTAAGAAAATTGTTGTTTCGCTTATCGAAACCAAATCGGTACCCGACCGCGCAAAGCTCGGTATATCTTATCAGGCAGTAGATGATGTTACGGCTCTTATTTCGAAAACTCCAACCGGCCTTTATGTTGCGGAAATTTCGGGTAACCCCGACCTTGAAAAAAAGATAAAAGAGGGCGATGTAATTTTCGAGATAAACGGAATAAAAATCGATAAAGATTCTGTTGTTCTTGATTTTCTCGAAACTGCAAAACCCGGTGATGAGGTTACCTTATCGGTATATTCCGAGGGCGGCGGAGAAACAACCGTTAAAACCGTTTTAATGGCTGATAAATGCAAATCGAGTTATAATTCTTCCAAGGGTAATAAGGAGGATAGCCTGCCTGCCAATCCTTCGGATGGTGACGGAACTTTCGATTTCCCGTACGGTTATTGATTGTTAAAAGCTTAAAACCTGCTGTTTCAATTTGAAACGGCAGGTTTTTTTATTTCGACAAATTTTACGGAAACAAAGTTATATACTGTATTTACGGGAGGGATGCCGATGGTAATTTATGTTGATGTTCTGATAGCGACAAACATTATAATCAACTATTTTTTACTGCTGATTTCCGCCCGACTTGACCGACGGGAATTCAGCTCACTTCGAATAATTTTGGCATCGCTTCTCGGAGGAATATTTTCGCTTTACATACTTTTGGAGCTTAACAGTACGGTTATTGATATTTTGGTAAAGGCGGTATGCTGTTTTGCAATGGTATTAACCGCATTCGGTTATAAAAGCTTAAAAAATTTTTTGCGGAGTTCGTTCTTTTTGCTGTTATCAAGTATGATTTTTGCGGGTAGTATGTTTTTGGTTTGCAGTTTCTATAAAAACAGTGTGATAGTTGTAAACAACTCAACCGTTTACTTCAATGTTTCGGTAGTAATGCTGATAATTTGCGCTGTGGCGGTTTATCTTATTGTTTCGGTAATTTTATATTTTACTCACAAAAAGGCCTTAAAAGATAAAATATGCAAGATTTCGGTTTGGTTTGGCGGGTATAATGCCGAGCTTACGGGATTTTTCGATACAGGAAATTCACTTACCGATAATTTTTCCGATAATGCGGTTATACTTGTAGATAAAAATTTCTTTGTTTCACAGAACACCGCAACCGAAGAATTTTATAAAAAGCGCTATCGGATTTTGCCCTGCAAAACCGTTAACGGAAGCGGAATATTAGAGGGCTTCAGAGCTGATAAAATGGTGCTTTTCCTCGAAAATGAAAACCGCGAATTTATAAATCCGCTTGTTATGTTCAGTAAGACGAAACTTAAGGACGGCTTTAATGCCGTTTTGAATACAGATATTCTCGAGAGGTAAAAAATGTTCGATAAAATTAAAAACGCGATTACATATCTTTTGGTAAAGCTCGGTCTTATAAAGGCGGTTTACTATATAAACGGGCCCGAAACTCTGCCGCAGCCGCTCACTGCCGAAGAGGAAAAGGAGCTTATAGATAAACTTGAAACATCACCGGGGTATGCAAAAAATGAACTTATTGTTCATAACCTGCGGCTTGTGGTTTATATTGCGCGCAAGTTTGAAACAAATGCTACCGGTGTTGAAGATTTAATTTCAATAGGTACAATCGGGCTTATAAAAGCCGTAAATACTTTTTGCCCGCAAAAAAACATTAAGCTCGCAACCTATGCGTCTCGCTGCATTGAAAATGAAATACTCATGTATCTGCGCAAAAGCGCATCGCAAAAATCGGAAATTTCTTTCGATGAGCCGCTTAATATCGATTGGGACGGCAATGAACTTTTATTATCCGATGTTTTGGGCAGCGATTCGGATGAAATCGGCAGTAAAATCGAGCAGGATGATGAAAAAACTCTGCTTTTATATCTTATTGATAATCTTTCCGCACGCGAAAAGCAAATTATTGAAATGCGATTTGGCATTAACGGCAGGCAAGAGCTTACTCAAAAAGAGGTTGCAGATAAGCTCGGTATATCGCAGTCCTACATATCAAGGCTCGAAAAAAGAATAATAGATAAACTGAAAAAGCAGATTGAAAAAGAAAATATGGCTGAAATATAAGAAACCGCTCAAAGAGCGGTTTCTTAGGTTATAAGTTAAATTTGTAAGAGTGCCGATGCGATTGTGAAATAAAGCAGCAGAGAAACCGCATCAACGATTGTTGTTATAAACGGGCTTGCCATAACTGCCGGGTCAAGTCCGATTTTTTGAGCAAATATCGGCAAAGTGCAGCCAACAAGCTTTGCGAGCAAAACAGTGCAAAGCAGTGTAATGCAAACGATAAAATCATCCATAAGTGTTGCCGATGAGCTAAGCAGCATAATATCAATAATCCAGATTTTGAAAAAGCTGATTGTTGAAAGAATAATGCCGCAAACCAAGGCAACGCGAAGCTCTTTCCAGATAACTTTGCCTATATCACCAAGTTCAATATCGCCGATAGAAAGGCTGCGGATGACCGTTACTGCCGACTGACTGCCCGAGTTGCCGCCAGTGTCCATAAGCATAGGAATAAAAGCAATAAGGGCAGGGAACAGGGTTAGTTTTGCTTCAAAATTTGATATTATAAGACCCGTAAATGTGGCTGAAATCATAAGTAAAAGCAGCCACGGTATACGGTTTTTAACCGTTTCGAAAACACCGGTTTTAAGATAAGTTTTATCATTCGGCAAAATAGCCGCCATCTTAACGATATCTTCGGTGGTCTCTTCTTCAATTACATCGAGAACATCGTCAACCGTAACTATGCCTACAAGTCGGTTTTCGGCATCAACAACCGGCATTGCGAGAAAGTTGTACTTTTTGAACTCTTGAGCTACCGTTTCCTGGTCTACATCGGTTGTAACGGAAATAACATTTGTTTGCATTAAATCGCCGATTTTATCATCGGGATTTGCCATAATCAAATTGCGCAGAGTGATAAATCCAAGCAAAATTCTGCCGCGCGATGTAACATAGCAGGTGTTAACCGTTTCCTTATCAATACCTGTTTTGTGAATTATTTCGATGGCCTCGCTTACAGTATGACTTTCGCGGAATTCAACAAATTCCGTTGTCATAACACTGCCGGCGCTGTCCTCGGGGTACTTAAGCAGTTCGTTAATATCCTTGCGCATATCGGGGCTTGCCTGCTTAAGAATACGCTTTACAACATTTGCGGGCATCTCTTCGATAATATCAACCGCATCATCGGCGTAAAGCTCGCTGATAACTTCTTTAAGCTCTTTATCGGAAAAGCCTTTTATCAGCAACTCCTGAAGGTCGGTTTCCATTTCAACAAAAGTATCAGCCGCAAGTTCTTTAGGCAATAATCTGAAGATTCGGGGTAAAATTTCCTCAGGTAAATCTTCAAAAAGAACTGCAATATCAGCGCTGTTCATGGTTATGAGAACATCTTTAACAGTGCTGAATTTTTTTGATTCGATAAGCGAAATCAAAGTGTTGTTAATTGTGATTTGATTCTCCATAGTCTTTCCTCCAAAATTTTAGTTTAGAGTAAGACACATATTTGAGACTAAAACAAAATAACGGCGCAGAAAGTGTGCCGGGGTATATTTTGCCCTCGCCCTAAAGGTGTGCCGTTACTACTGCCTGCGTCCATTATTTTCACCTCACAAAATAATAATTACAAGTCATTGTAACACCAATTATTTTCATAGTCAATATTTTAACCGAAAAAATTTTTTTTAATATTATAAACAGAGGAAATATTGTTGACAGACCTTTGTTTGTGTGTTAAAATTACTGTTATGCTAAATGGGGGAATATGTATATGTTAAAAGTTTTGAAATTCGGCGGCAGTTCATTAAGTGATGCCGCGCAGTTCAAAAAAGTTGCAGATATAATTAAAGCCGAAAAGGAAAGAAAATATATTGTTGCTTCTGCTCCCGGCAAGCGCTTTGATAATGATACTAAAGTTACCGATATGCTTCTTGATTGCTTCGATAAGTCTTATGAGACCGAATATACCGAAAAGTGCTTTGCTCAGATTACCGAAAGATTCAATAATATTATTGAAGGTCTCGGCTTGAATTTTTCGCTGGAAGAAGATTTTAATTACATTAAATCTTCGCTTAAGCATCACGCGGGCAGAGATTATTTTGCAAGCCGCGGCGAGTACTTAAATGCCAAAATTCTTGCCGAATATCTCGGCTATCCGTTTATTGATGCGAGCGTTTGCATTTTCTTTAATGAGGACGGTACGCTTAACAGCGAAAAAACCAACAACATTTTAGGGGAGATACTTGAGAAGTACGAATATGCCGTTTTACCCGGTTTTTACGGCTCAATGCCAAACGGCACCATAAAAACATTTTCGCGCGGCGGCTCGGACATTACCGGCTCAATAGTTGCGCGCGCCGCAAAAGCCGATGTTTATGAAAATTGGACCGATGTTTCGGGTCTTTTAATGGTTGACCCCAGAATAGTTGAAAACCCGAAAACCGTTAAAGAGATTACCTACCGTGAGCTTCGCGAGCTTTCCTATATGGGTGCAACCGTTCTCCATGAAGAGGCAATTTTCCCGGTTAAAAAAGCAGGTATTCCGATAAATATCAGAAATACAAATGCGCCTGCCGATAAGGGGACATTTATAGTGCCCAAAGCCACAACCGAATCGAGCGAAAATGTTATTACAGGCGTTGCGGGTCTTGCAGGATTTACGGCAATATTTATTGAAAAAGCAATGATGAATGCTGAGGTCGGTTTTACACGCAGAGTGCTTGAAACACTCGAAAATCATAACCTTTGTTTTGAACATCTGCCTTCGGGCATTGACACAATGTCAATAGTTTTGCGCAGTGATGCAATAAAAGAACTCAAGGGCGTTATCACAGCCGATATTGTTAAAAAGGTTGAGCCCGATTCAATAACACTGTTCGAAAATCTCGCCCTTATAGCCGTTGTTGGCCGCGGTATGATCAGCAACCGCGGTACTGCCGCAAAGGTGTTTACCGCTTTGGCGGATGCCAATATCAATATCCGCATGATTGACCAGGGCTCAAGCGAGCTTAACATCATAATCGGTGTTGAAGAAAAAGATCTGAAAGACGCTATCAGGGTTATTTACAATAAATTTGTTGGCTGATAAGAATAAAAGCATTCCTTCGCACATATTCTTTACAAACGGAATAATGTGCGGAGGAATTTTTTATGACTGCAAATCTCAATATTTATAACGATATAGCGCTCAGAACAAACGGTGATATTTATATAGGTGTTGTGGGACCCGTTCGAACGGGAAAATCAACATTTATAAAACAGTTTATGGAAAAAATGGTTTTGCCGAATATTGCCGAGGGATTTTCAAAGGAACGGGCAAACGATGAGTTGCCGCAGGCCTCCGCAGGCAGAACTATTATGACTACCGAGCCAAAATTCATCCCCGAAAATGCGGTTAAGGTTAAAATTGACGATACAGCGCAAATGAATGTAAGGCTTATTGATTGCGTTGGCTACATAGTTCCGAGCTCACTCGGTTATATTGAGGGCAACGAGCCGCGGATGGTGCGCACGCCTTGGTATGAAACTCCGATACCGTTTAATATGGCGGCTGAAATCGGCACCAAAAAGGTTATAACAGAGCATTCCACAATAGGTCTAGTAATCACTACCGACGGCAGCATAAGCGATATTCCGAGGGCTGAGTACGCCGAGGCTGAAGAGCGGGTTATAAATGAATTAAAAGAGATAAATAAACCTTTCATTATTGTGTTAAACTGTGTTTATCCCGATTCCGACAGCGCCTTAAAGTTAGCCGCAGAGCTTTCGGAAAAATACGGTGTAGCCGTTTTGCCCATGAGCTGCGCCGATATCAGTGAAGAAAACATTAAGCAGATTTTATCAAAGATTTTATATGAATTTCCGGTTAAGGAAATCTGCGTTTCGTATCCAAAATGGGTAAATACACTTTCTTTAGACCATTGGCTGCGCTCAAAAATCACCGATTTTATCAAAAAAACCGCCGAAAATGTAGAGCATATCAGAGATATAGGCATTTTTACAAACTGCACAAATAATGAAATAATCGATGCTGTAAGCGTTGATAAAATCGATTTGGGCAGGGGAAGGGCAGAGGTTAAAATCTGCATTGACGCCAATCTCTTCTATAAAGTTCTTGAGGAAACCACCGGAATTGTTATCGGCGGCGAGGATGAATTGCTTGAAACCATAAACGAGCTTTCCAAAATTAAAAAAGACTATATGCGCTTTAAGGATGCACTTGACGAGGTTGAAGCTACCGGCTACGGAATTGTTATGCCGGCACTTGATGAGCTGACTCTGCAGGAACCCGAAATTATGAAGCAAGGCGGCAGATATGGCGTAAGACTCAGAGCATCGGCGCCTTCAATTCATATGATGAAAGCCAATATCACAACCGAAGTAAACCCGATAGTCGGCTCCGAAAAGCAGAGCGAAGACCTTGTTATGTATCTGCTCAGCGAATTTGAGGAAGACCCGGTTAAAATCTGGGATTCAAATATTTTCGGAAAATCTCTGCACGAGCTTGTAAACGAGGGCTTGCACGCCAAGCTTGCACATATGCCGAGTGATGCGAGAATGAGGCTGCAGGAAACCCTTGAAAGAGTTATAAATGAGGGCTGTAACGGGCTTGTATGTATAATTTTATAATGAAAAAAGCCGACATCAGTCGGCTTTTTCGCTATTATTTTTCTTTTTAACATTGGCGAGCGGATTGGCGTTGATTGCGGTTTGAACCTGCTCATTTGCAACATGTGTGTATATCTGAGTAGTGCCCAAATTCGCGTGTCCCAGTATTTCTTTTAGCACTCGAACATCTACATGGCCTTGCTGATACATCAGCGTTGCGGCAGTATGGCGGAGTTTGTGGGTTGAATAGCCCATATTGCCGAGACCGGCTTTTTCAAGATAAGTTGTAACTATATGCTGAACGGTTTTATTGCTGATTCTTTGCTTATTTCGGCTGATAAACAGCGCATTTTTGTGATTATAAGGCACACCTTCGTTGGGGCGGACCTTCAGATATTCGCCGACAGCATCAATACAGGCCTGATTTAAGTAGACAAGCCGTTCTTTGTTACCTTTACCTGTGATAATAATGCTTCCGTCCGACTTAATGTCGGTAACATTCAGGCTTACAAGCTCGGATAAACGCATACCGCAGTTAAGGAAAAGTGTTAAAATACAGTAATCTCGGGCTGAATTGAGCCCCGTTACTGAATTTAGTAATGCAATAGAGTCTTCAAGTGTCAGGTGCTTTGGCAGGCTCTGCTTGGTTTTGGGTGATTCGAGCAGCTCGGCAGGGTTAACCTCAAGCAGATGCTCCTGAACGGTAAGGTATCTGAAGAAGATTCGCAATGTTGATGATTTGCGTGCGCGCGTTGCGGCGTTGTTGCCGCGCTCGTTTTTACAGTATACCAAAAAGCTGTATAAGTCGTTTAATGTTATAGATTTTATCAAATCTATGTCAACTCCGGAAATGTCGATTTCAGAGAACTCGATTACAGACGATACAAATCCTTTGGACAATAGAATGTATCGAAAGAAGGTCTGCAAATCGAAACAGTATTCCGAGATAGACTTATCGGATTTGCCTTTGATGGTTTCATTGTATGCAAGAAAGCGCTGAACAATCGGCGGCATAGCTGAATAGATTTCCAAATTCATAAAATCAACTCCAAGCAGAAATTTAATGTAAAACAGATAATGCAGATCATAGATGGCTCAAAAGGGCTATGAGGCTAAAATAGGTAAAATCAGTCCAAAAGAGCCCGAAACACCCTTAATTGCCTAAAACTTCTCCCCTTAATTATACAAAATATTGATTTTGTATAATTGCCTTTCTTTTTATAAAGGCGGGTTTCCCCGCTTCGTTGGCAATTATCGCGGCTTAACCCGCCGCTTACAAAATCACCGTTTTGTAAAATTGCGGTCAGCGGTTGCTCCTTTCTCGTGATACTCAAAAGCGCAAAGCCGCCGCGCCCCGCGAGTATCATTTTAGCATAACCGCTCGGAAATGTCAAGGTTTACGTAATTCCGTAATCACCGCTTGCGTATGCGGTCTGCCATAGCATATATGAGGGTAACGGCTTCGTCGCTATGGTTGAGCAGTTTTTGAACCTTTTTAAGGTTGCCGCACTCGTTGAAGTATGCCACCGCGTAAGCCTTGCGCATACTGTGCGGGGTTACGTTTTCCTTAATACGGAGCAAGCCGCAAGCCCTGCGCAAGTCCTTAAAAACGGCTTGACGGGTGCGGTGCTCCCTGCCGTTGAGTCGGTGCTCAAAGACATAATGTTGCCCCGCTATTGCTATGCCCTGCTCGTAAATTTCCTTGGGCAAACATATGTTCTTTGCTTTGCCCGTCTTTTCCTCCCGTATGGTAAAGCGGCGCTTTTTCCACTTTGCCGTTGGTATTGCGAGCACGTCGTTGATACGTAAACCCGTAACGAGCGACACCTTGCAGGCAAGGCGATTTTGCTCGGTTAAAGCACGGAGTATAAAAGCGATCTCGGTAGGCTCAGCCCATTGGCTACGCATATTTTCACCCCCTTTTTACTTTCCGAAAAAAGTAAACTCATTTTTCAGAGTCCCGTTTTTGGGACTCTAAATCTACCCATTTGACTTTGACGTAATCGTTTTCAAAGTCCCACTCCGCCACGGGCGGAGTATGCTGATAAGCGGAGCAGTTTTTGATTATCTGTTCTTTCCCTTTGAGCCCCTGCGAAGCATAAAAAAGGTGGTGACCGCTTTCAATGGCAGATAGAGAAAGGTCTTTTGTAATGTACTTGGTTAAGTACTTGGAGCACCCCTCTTTTGAGGCTATGGGGGTACAAGTGAAATACCCGAATTTGCGGCTATATTGCTCCCAATTGTATATCTTTTCCCCGTTTTTAATGCGCTTTTTAAGGTTAAGCGGAATATTGTCTTTGGTGGAAAACTCCCTTAAATCGTCGGGGGTTAACCCCATTAATAACCCGTGCATATGCCAAGCGCCGCGGTCTTTTGCTTTTTGGGAATTAAGGTGCGGCTCAGGTATCAAAAGATACTTGATAGGTGCGTCGGCTCGGGTGCGGTTAATGTTGCGAATAAACTGCCCTAAGTCTTTGATAAAAGCCGCAAGGTCGAAGCGGTCAGCCCTCATTTTATCGGACTGTGTGAAAG
>JAGHTJ010000092.1 GCA_018065375.1 Candidatus Equinaster intestinalis
ATATTATACTACTTTGCAAAAAATTTTTCCACATTTTTTTATAAATGATAAAAAACACACCGCATCCGTTGGATGCGGTGTGTTGCTTTTTAATTATTTATTCTTGCCGAATACATGCGCATAATAGTCGGTTGCGAGCACATCTGCGCAATATTTAATCTTGTTTTTAACGATTGATTTCATTCGGCTTACATAGTCCTCGGGGACCTCGACACCCTCCTTGGCAACAAACTTACCGGTAGAGGAGGTGTAAGTGCCCAAATCGGTTTTCCAATCGTAACCCGAGTTGAAAACGAGCGCCTCGGCATCCGAGAAAACATCTCTGCCCGGGAAGAAACGGGAATCAAATTCCGTTCCGAAAAGGTTTGAAAGAGTGGGCACGATATCAAGGCTGAAAGTCGGCGAGGAAACTATAATCGGCTCTTTATCTTCAAGACAGCCGCTCCAGAGAATCAGGCGGTTATGGTCGCGGTTCATTATGGTTGTAACATTATAACCGTAAAGCTCCGAAAGATAAGGCATATTGCCGAGCTTACCGTTGGCATCAAGTCCGTACGGGAAATGGTCTGCCGAAATGCAGATTACGGTATCGTTTGCAAGGCCTTTTTCCTCAAGAGCGCCGATAAGATATTCCATTGCCTTATCGAGCTCAACATTTGCCGCGAAATAGCCCTTAACGGTATCTGAATAACCCGAGAGCTTATCAAAGGAATTGATATATTCCCAATTCTTCTTGGTCATACTGTTGCCCGAGAGGTTATAGTTATTATGGCCGCTTACCGACATATAGTAGATATTGAAATGCTCCTTATCGGAGTAGAGCGGGAATGTTCCCTGCATCATTTCAAGGTCGCTCTGCGGCCAGCAGTTTTTAACATACTCCTCCATACCGTTGCCGTAGCCCATAAAGCCGGCGCTGTAGCCCAAATTTACATGGGTTTTATTGCGGTCATAGAAAGTATAGGAATTGTTATGGAATGCCTGACCGAAGTAACCGAGGCGGTTAAGCTGATTGCCCATGGTGAAATAGTTATTGTAGTTTACGGTTTTCTTAAAGGACTTGCCGCCCTCGCTCGGGAGAAGACCGAATATATTCTGATACTCGCCGCCCGTAGTTCCCGCAGAAGCAGGCTGATAATAATCGGTAAAGTTTATGCCCTTTGTTGCCATACGGTAGAGTGTGGGGGTAAAATCTTTATCTATTGCCTCAGCCGTAAACGCCTCGGCAGTTATCATAATGAGGTTTTTGCCCTTGAACATTCCGGTATATTCATTCTGCTTTGAGGGGGTAAGACCCGAAATATACTGGTCAAGACTCTTCTGCTTTGAGTTGCCGGTTTTGGCAAGCGCCTCAAAATCAATATCCATTTTATTGTAGCCGTAAACCACCGGGTCATCGGTAGGCTCACTGCTCGGGTTATCGTTTGTGGGGTCATCAAATTCCGAATTGCCGTCTCCCTTAAAAATATCAAGGCGAATTGCGGTTAAAAGGCCGAAATTGGCTACCGCATCCTGGAAAGTATATTCCGAGGAATACTTTGCCTTAATGGGAGAAATGCGAACACAGCCCGCATTTACAAGGGTAATTACAACCGCCAGCACAGCCGCTAAAATTCTGCGGCAGGCATTGGTGCCGCGGGCAGGCAGATATTCCTTACCGATTATGAAATATATAACAACCGGCAGGAAATAGAGCACTACCTTAAGTATACCGTCAAAGGAAAAAATCAGCACGAGCGTTTCTTTCCAGAAGCCTGTTATAACGCCGCCTGCGCCGCCTAAAACGGTGTTTACATCATAGAAAATCTTGAACTGCTTGAAGATAAAGTATTCAACCAGAAAGAGCACCGCAAAAACAATCATGATAACCGCGGTAACTATGCGGTTTGTTTTGCGGTTTTTGGCAATGGATGCAAGTAGGTACAAAATAAGACCCGCCGCAAAGCTGAAAATAACGGTAAAGAGTGTTCCGATGCTGAAAAATCCGCCTACGGTTGCAATCTTGAATACTATCTCGTAATACGCCAGAACTATCGGCAAAAGCAAAATTGTTGCAACATCACCGATAGGGTTGGCTTTTCTGAAAAAATCTCTTATTTTTTCCACAAAGCATACTCCCCATTAAAATTATCATAACAATTATACTACAAAAAGAAAAAATGTAAAGCCCCGTTGTCGAAAAAAGTAGCTACAGTTTTGTAACTTTTTGCCAAATTAAAAGAAGGTTGACCACTGTCA
>JAGHTJ010000023.1 GCA_018065375.1 Candidatus Equinaster intestinalis
GTTAATGGCAAGCTGATTATATACCTCTTTGCCGTCCTCTTTTACATTGATATCGAGCAGCATACGGTCTTCAACAGTGTAATTGCCTGTTTTGAGCTTTGAAATAAGCTCCAATTCATCAGCTTCAATATTAGCTAAAAAGCCGAGTCTGCCGGCATTTACACCCAAAACGGGCTTTTCCTTTTTTGCGGCTTGTTTGGCAAAACGAATAATAGTTCCGTCACCGCCTACGGTAACGATTACATCACTGGTATCGTAAATATTTTTATCATCAGTATGCTCATAATCGGTGCCGCAGATATTATCGGGAAGATACGCGGTAATTCCGTAATTCTTAAAAATCTTTCCCATCTTTTCAACAATTTCAGATGCACCCCGTTTATCGAGGTTTGGTAATACTCCTACTATCAAATCATTCACCTCCGAGTGTATTATGCGAAGCTTCAACTATTTCCTTCGGGTTTATATCCGCAAAGGTTTGCGAAGCTGTGTTTTTGGATAAATACGCGAGATATTCTATATTTCCCTCAGGTCCTTTTATGGGTGAAAAATCAAGGCCAAGCAGAGAAAATCCGTTATCTTTAATGTAACCGATTACTTTTTCAATAACCTCTATATGTGTTTCCTTATCTCTTACAACGCCTTTTTTGCCCACTTTATCTTTGCCCGCCTCAAACTGCGGTTTAATAAGGCAAACAGCGCCGGCGCCGTCCTTAAGCAGATTAAACATAACCGGCAAAATATGATAAAGCGAAATAAACGATACATCAACCGATGCAAAATCGAGCTCATCCGGCACTTGCTCACGCGTTACATATCTGAAATTGGTGCGCTCAAGATTTATAACACGCTCGTCCGAGCGTAGTTTCCATGCAAGCTGACCGTAGCCGACATCGATAGAGTAAACCTTTTCAGCGCCGTTTTGGAGCATACAATCGGTAAATCCGCCGGTAGAAGCGCCGATATCAGCGCATTTTTTGCCGCCAAGCTCAATACTGAAGCTGTTCATTGCCTTTTCGAGCTTGAGCCCACCGCGGCTTACATATTTAAGGGTTGATCCCCTTACTTCGATTTTATCCTCGGGCTTTACAGTGTCGCCCGCTTTATCACATTTTTGGTTGTTTACATATACTATGCCCGACATTATATAGGCCTTGGCTTTTTCTCTGCTTTCGGCAAGACCTGCATTTACCAAAGCGACATCGAGACGAATCTTTTCAGACAATTACAATTCCCCTTTTACAGCCTTTATCATAGAATCTTTATCGAGTGAATATTTTTTCAGTGCCGATTCAACCGTCATAGGTGCTACAAACGAGTTATCAACGGCAAAAATTTTATAGTTTACAAAATAGCCCTTTTCCATAAGCAGAGAGCCCAACTGCTCGGCAATACCTCCGGACTTTATACCCTCTTCAAAGAAGAAAACATTATTAAAATTCTTGACAATATCGGGTATATTCTTACTTATCGGGTAAACCTTATTAAGCTTAAGAAATGCGGTATTTTCGATTTCTTCGGCGGCGGCACGGGCATATTCCGAAATTCTGCCGTAAGTAATAATAAGATTTTCACCCGAGCCGAAAAGAGTATAATCGTCGTCGGTAATCGGGAATTGCACCTCAGAGCAGCCCCTCGGGTAGCGTATGGCAAGAGGACCTTCGAAATTCAGTGAATTAAAAAGGCAATGCTTTAATTCATCGTAGCCGCAGGGTGAATATATTGTCATGCCCGGAACTGTGCTTAAATACGCAACATCAAAAAGTCCTTGGTGACTTTCGCCGTCTTCCCCTACTATTCCTGCGCGGTCAATGCAAAACCTTACAGACAGATTTTCAATGCCTATATCATGAATAATCTGGTCATAAGAGCGCTGTAAAAACGAGGAATAAACCACATAATAAGGTTTAATATCGCGTATGGCAAGTCCTGCGGAAAATGTTGCGGCATGTTCCTCGGCAATGCCTACATCGAAAAATCCATTTTTATATTTTTTTGAAAACTCCGTAAGACCCGTACCCTTTGTCATTGCGGCGGTAATAGCGCAAACCTTATCATCAATAGCCGCCATTTCGCAAAGTGTCTCACCGCAAACATCCGAGTAACAGTTTTTATTCTTTTTCTCTTTAATTCCTGCATTTGCGTTAAAGGAAGATACACCGTGGTAACTGCTCGGGTCGTGTTCGGCAAAGGAATAACCCTTTCCTTTGGTTGTAATCGCGTGAATTAAAACAGGCTTGTTGGATTGTTTTGAAATTTCAAGAACATTTATAAGGGCATCTATATCGTGACCGTCCACCGGTCCGTAATAGCTGAAGCCCATACTTTCAAAAAGATTGCTCTTATAAAGTGCGTTTTTAAGCATTGTTTTAGATTTTAAGAGATTATCGGCAAGGAATGAACCGATACCGGGTATAGCTTCAATTCCCTTTTTAACCTTACCTTTGAAACGATGATAAGAAGATTTTAATCTGATTTTTGTTAAATGCTTTGCAAGACTGCCTACATTTTTTGAAATCGACATTTTATTATCGTTGAGTATAACGATAAATTTGCCTTTGGTATTGCCGGCATTATTAAGCGCCTCATATACCATACCACCCGTCATTGCGCCGTCGCCGACAACGGTAACGGTATAGCTTTCTTGTCCGTTAAGAATTTTGGCTTTATGTATTCCGTATGCGGCAGAAATTGAGTTGCTGCTGTGGCCCGTAACAAACGGGTCGTGAATACTCTCTTTCGGTCTCATAAAGCCCGATAAGCCACCCTCGGTGCGGAGTGTATCAAATTTTTCAAATCTGCCGGTAAGCAATTTATGAGCATAGCTTTGGTGACCGACATCGAAAAGTATCGAATCTTTAGGCGAATCAAAAACAGAGTGCAAAGCAACAGTAAGCTCAACGGTGCCGAGACTTGAAGCCAAGTGACCGCCGTTTTTTGCAACGGTATTCACCATACAGTCTCTGATTTCACCGCAAAGCAGTTTTAATTCATCGTTATCAAGTTTTTTTACATCTTCGGGTGAGCGGATATTGCTCAAATAATTGTAATTCAAAACTCTACCTCAATATTTTCTTTCCGCCAGATAATGCGCCAAATCTGTTAAAAAAGCGGTATCGCCGCCAAACGCGTCAAGCTCTTTTATAGCCGATTCGGTTAATTCATTTATCATATTCTTACATTCTTCAATGCTGTAAAAACTGCAAAAAGTTCTTTTATCGTTCTTTTCGTCACTGTGAACGGGCTTGCCGAGCTGTTTTTCATCGGCAGTAACATCAAGAACATCGTCCATAATCTGAAAAGCAAGGCCTATTTTTTCGGCATAAGCGGTGGCGTTTTTAAGTAAATCTTCGCGGCCGGCAAGTATACAGCCTATCTGAGCCGCAGAA
The DNA here is from genome assembly GCA_018065375.1 of Candidatus Equinaster intestinalis. Next base: position 3,390 of record JAGHTJ010000023.1, read on the forward strand.
ATTATGAGAGCACCGGTTTTTGCACTGTACATTTCGCAAAGCTCGTTGTAAGGTAAACTCTTACCCTCGCTCAGGATATCGATTACCTGCCCGCCTATCATACCGTTAATGCCGGCACAATAAGAAAGAACAGACAGCGCTTTAACAACACTTTCCGAGGCAATTCCGACAGTGTCTGCGGCATAGCCGAAGGCTTCGGT
>JAGHTJ010000047.1 GCA_018065375.1 Candidatus Equinaster intestinalis
GTTGCAGGGGTTGATATTTTTAAGAAAGACAATCTGCCCTACCCCGTTTACCCGAAATTTGAAAATCTGCCCGAAGCCGATGTTATAATTGATTTTTCGAGCACCGCAAATCTTTCGGGGCTGCTCGAATATGCAAAGGCCCAAAAAATCCCCGCTGTTCTTGCAACAACGGGTTACAGTGAGAGCGATATTGCGGCTATAAAAGCGGCAGGCAAAGATGTTCCGATATTCTTTTCGGCGAATATGTCGCTCGGTGTAAATCTTATGATCGGTCTTGCCAAAAAGGCGACGGAAATTTTAGGCGACGATTTCGATATTGAAATAATCGAAAAGCACCACAATCAAAAAGTGGATGCCCCTTCGGGAACGGCGCTTATGATAGCAAACTCCGTAAACGAAACAAAGCAAAACAAGATGGTTTACGAATACGACCGCCACTCCAAAAGGCAAAAACGCGCTGCAAATGAAATCGGTATTCATTCGGTGCGCGGCGGAACGATTGCGGGTGAGCACGAAATTATCTTTGCGGGAGCAGAAGAAACCGTTTCGATTAAGCACGAAGCATTTTCACGCAGTATATTTGCGGCGGGCGCAATTAAAGCCGCAAAGTTTATATGCGGCAAGCCAAACGGAATTTACGATATGAATGATATGATAAAATAAAAAAAGCGAGCCGCGGGCTCGCTTTTTTATTTGATATTAAAATCGGGTACATAGTTTTTATCAGAGCTTGAGCGCTCTTGGATAAACACATTTTTAAGCCCCGAATTTATGCAGTAGTCTACTACCTTTTCATATTCCCTCGCCGTTATTTTGCGGTTTATCTCCTTAAAGTTTTCCGCTTTATAGCAGGGCATATACTGCGCCATAAGACTTAAATAAGCATTGGGGGTATTCTCTTTAACAAAGTCGATTACGGCAAGTGTTTCTTTTGTTGAAAGGGGCAAAACGAGGTGCCTTATAATAAGACCGCTTTGCATAATGCCGTTTTTATCCATAATCGGCTCGCCTTTGAGAGCATATGCTGCTTTAATAGCAGCCGCCGCATACTCAAAATAATCTTTCGCAAAAGAATATTTAAGCGACTTTTCGGGAGAAACATATTTTAGGTCCATAAGATAAATATCGAAGATATCCTCTTCGATATTTTCTTTTTTATCATAGCCGCCCGAATTATAAACAAGCGGAATACCCGGGCGATAGATTTTAAGCGCATCTTTAATTGCGGAAAAATAATGGGTGGGGTTTACGCAATTTATGTTATGGGCTCCCCTGCTTTCGAGCTCGCGCATAATTTCGGCAAGGCGCGCGGCGGTAATTATCTTACCCGAGCCGCCGTGGCTGATTTCATAATTCTGGCAATAAACACAGCCGAGCGAACAGCCGCTGAAAAATATCGTTCCCGAGCCGTTTGTGCCGCTGATACACGGCTCCTCCCAAAAATGCAGATCCGCCCTTGCAATTTTAGGAAAATACGGCATTTTACATACGCCGCCGATATTTTCGCTTTCGGTGCGGATAGCGCCGCAATTTCTCGGGCAATCAAAGCAAGTGTATTCCATTTAGTTTTCCACCGTTTCGGGCGTTTTTTCGGGGTGCAAAACGCGTTTTGCAACCTTAACGCCTGTGTATGTAACCTTAAACATAACCTTGCCCACAAACTGATTTTCGCAATTTTCGCATACAAATTCATTGCAGAACCAATGATTTTTGTATTTCCATTTTTCTCTTTTGGGTTTGGCTTTTTTGCCGCACTTATCGCAGGTAAATTCAAGGTGCTTTTTATCTACCCGCCTATCGTAAATTTTTGTTATATAAGTGTTTCTGAAAAGCAGGCGCTTGAAAAACTCGGGGTTTTCGGTATCACGGACACACGCCGCAAAGCGCTCGGCATTGTAGGTTTTCTGCAAAATTTTCGCGGTAACCATACTGTCATCCAGCGCAGTATGCATATCGAAATTATCGGTGGAAATGCCAAGCTCCTCTGCCGCAAAGGTAAGCGAAATCTGATTGCTTATCTCCTTGCCCGCAAGTTTTAGTTCGTTTTGAACATAGCTTTGCAAATCGACATACTTACCGAGCAAAAATTTTTCGTTCTTTTCCAAAAAAAGCTTGCCGTTATCAACAACGCTGTACAAATCGGAATTGCTCCAGGTAAGGGTGATAATATCGGGGCCTACCCACTCGTTATATTCTTTTACCGCCTCGCCGAAAGCCACACCCGAGAGCATATCCTCGGTAGTGATTCCGGTAAGCTCGGTAAAGCGCTTTGATACCTTTTTGCAAAAGGAAGATTTAACAAGCCGCGCAAATTTGCTTTCGATACTAAAATCTGCGCCGAGCTTAACCGCACCTATCTGCACTATCTGATTTACAAACCGTTTTTCGGGCTTGTAAAACACGGTATCCCACTCAAAATCAAGAATAATATAATGCATTATTTATTGCGCGCTTCGTATTTCATACGGAGCTCCTTATTGAGTATGCGCTTGCGTAATCTTATATTATTGGGTGTGATTTCAACAAATTCGTCGTCCTTAATAAACTCGAGCGACTGCTCAAGAGAAAGCACCGAATGCGGAACAAGGCGAAGTGCCTCATCACTGCCTGCGGCACGGGTGTTGGTCATTTGCTTTTTCTTGCAGACATTGCAGACGATATCTTCGTTTTTCGGGTTTTCGCCTACTATCATACCCTCATAAACCGGGACACCGGGACCGATAAAGAGTCTGCCGCGGCTTTGGGTATTAAAGAGGCCGTAGCCCGTAGACTCGCCGTCCTCATGCACGATAATCGAGCCGGTAGTTCTCGCCTCGATATCGCCCTTATATTCCTCGTAACCGTTGAACACATGGTTCATAATGCCGTTACCGTTGGTATCGGTCATAAACTGTGAGCGGTAGCCGAGCAAGCCCCTTGTGGGTATAAGGAACTCGAGGTGAGATGTTCCGCCCTCGCGTACTCCCATATTCTTTATTTCGGCTTTACGGGTGCCGAGGCGCTCCATAACCGCGCCCACATAATCTTCGGGCACCTCTATCATAAGGAGCTCGATAGGTTCAAGCAGCTTGCCGTTTTCATCCCGTTTATAAATAACGGTGGGCGGCGATACCTGAAATTCGTAACCCTGGCGGCGCATTGTTTCGATAAGTATCGAAAGGTGAAGCTCACCTCTGCCCGAAACCTTAAATGTATCGGGTGAATCGGTTTCCTCAACGCGCAGACTTACATTTGTTTCAACCTCCTTAAAGAGGCGGTCGCGCAGATTGCGGGAGGTTACAAACTTACCGTCCTGTCCCGCAAAGGGAGAGGTGTTTACCATAAAGTTCATTGAAAGCGTGGGCTCATCTATCTTAACAAAAGGCAGCGGCTCAATGCAGTTCGGGTCGCAGAAGGTCTCGCCGATATTGAGATTTGCAAGGCCTACAACCTGAATAAGGTCGCCTACATGAGCCTCCTCATATTCAGCGCGCTTGAGTCCCTCAATCATAAAGAGCTTGGAAATCTTGGCGGCGGTAGATGTACCGTCGTTATGGCAAAGAACACCCGACTGACCGACCTTAAGCGAACCGCGGATAACTCTGCCAACGCCGATTCTGCCCAAATAGTTATCGTATTCAATATTTGTGAAAAGCACCTGAGTGGGTGCATCAAAATCGCCCTTGGGCGGCTCGATTTCGTTAACAATGGTTTCAAAAAGCGGCTGCAAATCTGTGCCCATAGTATCTGCCGAAAGCGAAGCGTAGCCATCTCTGCCCGAGGCAAAAACAACCGGAAATTCTATCTGGTCTTCGTCGGCACCAAGCTCGATAAATAAATCGAGTACCTCGTCTACAACCTCTAAGGGGCGCGCAAGCGGGCGGTCGATTTTATTTACAACAACTATTGCCTTTTTACCCAAAGAGAGCGCCTTTTTAAGCACAAATCGGGTTTGGGGCATACAACCCTCGAAAGCGTCTACAAGGAGCAGAACGCCATCCACCATCATAAGAATACGCTCAACCTCACCGCCGAAATCGGCATGCCCGGGGGTATCAACAATATTAATCTTAATGCCGTTATAAACAACGCTTGTGGTTTTGGAAAGTATGGTTATGCCGCGCTCTCTTTCGAGGTCGTTTGAGTCCATTACCCTTTCGTTTACCTGCTCGTTGCTGCGGAAGGTTCCGCTCTGCTTTAAGAGCTGATCAACAAGAGTTGTTTTGCCATGGTCAACATGGGCAATAATCGCGATATTTCTTAAATTTCCTACAACTTTTTCTGCCATAAATCAAGACTTCCTAATATAAATATTTAACTAAATAATTATAATATTG
>JAGHTJ010000149.1 GCA_018065375.1 Candidatus Equinaster intestinalis
CCGATTCACTCGGTGCAAAAATACGCTTGCGATGTATCCTTATTCACGGGGTGAATACTGAAAAAAGCCATGCCGAAAAAATAAGACAACTCGCAAATTCGTTGGAGAATTTAAATGGAATTGACCTTATTCAGTATCATCCCATGGGTCAGAGTAAGTATGAGCAGATCGGTATTATTAACACTTTTGATTCAAAAGAAAAAATACCGACAGAAGAAGACATCAGTCTTTTTAGGTCGGTATTGTCTGAGATGAAAATAAATTAAAAGATGTATCGTAAAAATAGCGGGCGGATGTGGGCATCCGCCCCTACGGAGGCAATATTGGTACATCGTCTCGAATTTAAAAAAATCAAAAAATACAAAAAGGAGAAAAAAGCCATGAAAAAGGACGAAAAGAAAATCAATACAACCGAAAAGGATGTAAAGGCCGAAAAGCAAGGCGCACTCCTTACCGACGAGCAGTTGAAGCAGGTTTCCGGCGGCTGTACCGTTAAACCGAAATGATGTGTGCTTACGCACATTAATTCCTAACTCCTCATTCCTAACTGAAAACCCACGATTTGTTCCGACAAATCGTGGGCTTTTTATGCCTTTTTCTTGCAAAATTTCCAAATTTATGCTATGATACAATCGAATTGTTATATAGAGAGGAAAACTCGTTATGCGTGAAGAAATTTTCAGAAAGAAAAGTCTCGAAAAATTAAAATCTCCTGAAAGTCTTGACCAGAGCATCAGGGTAACCAACCCCGGTATATGGCTTATACTGGCGGCAGTTATTTTGCTGCTTATCGGCGCTGTCGTTTGGGGCGCTTTCGGGCATATTGACAGTACAGTTCCGATAAGCGTTCATGCGGAAAAAGGAGTTCTAACAGGCACTGTAACAGAAGAAAACATCACATCGGTTAAAACGGAAATGACCGTTCATTTTGCGGAATACGATGCTGAAATTGAAAACATACGCAAAGAAGACGGCGGATATATCTGCGCATTATCCGCTGAAAGCAGTGTGCCGGACGGATATTATGACGGTAATATTGTAATCCAAAGCTTCAAACCGTTTTCCTTTATTTTTAATTGAGGGTGACATTATGTCGAAAAAAATGAAACAACCCGTTTTAAAGGGTGTTGCCAAAGTTCCAGTTGTAATGCAGCTTGAAGCGCTCGAATGCGGCGCCGCAAGCCTTTGTATGATTTTGGCGTATTACGGCAAATGGATACCGATTGAGCAGGTGCGTGATGACTGCGGCGTTTCACGTGACGGCAGTAACGCCGTTAATGTTATGAGAGCCGCACGGTATTACGGACTGAAAACTTCGGGCTACCGCTACGAGCCGGAGCAGTTAAAAGCAAACGGCAAATTCCCCTGTATAATACATTGGAATTTTAATCACTTTGTTGTGCTTAACGGTTTCAAGGGCGGCAAAGCATACATAAACGACCCCGCAAGAGGCGCGTACAGTGTTTCGATGGATATTTTTGATGAATCCTTTACGGGTATTTGTCTTATGTTTGAGCCTACTGAAAAGTTTGTACCCTCCGGCAAGCCGAAAAGCGTGCTTTCTTTTGCGGCGAAGCGGCTTAAAGGCACCGGCGCGGCAATTACATTTACGGTGCTTACCGGAATGATTGCGGCCCTTATCGCCTTTATTCAGCCGGCATTTGCGAGGGTTTTCCTTGACAGACTGCTGACAGGAATCGACAAAAACTGGATTATGCCGTTTTTTGTGCTACTCGCCGGATTTAATATTATAGAAATATTTATGTCCGCTTTGCAGGCGGTATATGCCATACGGATAAACGGAAAAATGGCGGCAACCGGCAATGCCTCGTATATGTGGAAGGTTTTAAAAATGCCGATGCGGTTTTTCTCACAGCGTATGGCGGGCGATATTCAAGGACGCCAGCTTTCCAATTCCGTAATTTCGGCAACACTTATCAATATATTGGCGCCGCTTCTTATCAATGCGGTGCTTATGGTGTTTTATCTTGTTGTTATGATAAGATACAGCGTTATTTTATCCCTTGTCGGCATTTCTTCCATTGCCGTCAACATCATAATTGCGCGGTTTATTTCAAAAAAGCGAATCAACATCACACGTGTTGCCATGCGCGACCAGGCAAAGCTTGATTCCGCCACCGTTTCGGGTATTGAAATGATTGAAACTATCAAATCCTCGGGCGCGGAAAACGGATTTTTCAAAAAATGGTCGGGACATCAGGCGAGTGTAAACTCCGAAAAGGTTAAATACTTAAAGCTCGACCAATATATCGGTATCATTCCGCAGTTTATTACCATGCTTTCAAACTTTGCCGTTCTCTTTATCGGTGTTTATCTCACGATGAAAGGGCAGTTTACCGCCGGTATGGTTATGGCGTTTCAGGGATTTTTGCTTTCCTTTATGACACCGGCACAAACCCTTATTGCTTCCGGTCAGGTTTTGCAGGAAATGCGGACCTTAATGGAGCGCGTAGACGATGTAATGGAATACCCCGATGAAACCGTTTTAGATGAAAATGCTTCCTCCGAAAACTGCGTAAAGCTTACGGGAAATATCGAGCTTAAAAATATCGTTTTCGGCTATTCTCCGCTCGAGGAGCCGCTTATTAAGGATTTTAACCTCACCATTACGCCCGGCAAAAGCGTTGCGATTGTAGGAGCATCGGGCTGCGGAAAATCCACTATATCAAAGCTTATTTCCGGATTATATAAGCCGTGGGAGGGTGAAATTCTCTTTGACGGCAAACCGATGAAGGAAATACCGAAAAATGTATTCCGTTCCTCTATTGCGGTAGTAGACCAGGAAATTATCCTTTTTAAGGACACCGTAGCCGCAAATATCAAAATGTGGGACGACAGCATTGAAGATTTTGAAATGATACTCGCCGCGAGAGACGCACAAATTCACGATGTGATTATGGAACGTCCGAAGGGCTACCGCCACAAGCTCGTTCCGGGCGGAAAAGACTTTTCCGGCGGACAGAGACAGCGTCTTGAAATTGCCCGCGCCCTTGCGCAGGAGCCTACCGTTATCATTCTTGATGAGGCAACGAGCGCGCTTGATGCTAAAACGGAATATGATGTTGTTCGTGCGATAAACGAAAGGGGCATTACCTGCATCGTAATTGCACACCGCCTTTCCACCATTCGTTCATGCGACCGGATTATCGTTATGGAGCACGGCGAAATAAAGGACAGAGGAACACATAAAGAACTTATGGAAAAAAGCGAGATTTACAAAAATCTCGTGATTGCGGAATAGGAGGGGATATAATGAGTTGGTTTGAAGAACAGCTTAAATACCGCGAGGATTCCGATAATGCTGATTTTGCGAATGCCATTGATTCCATAGCAAATGCCGTTATGGGAAAACGGCTTCGTGAATCGTTGAGTCAAAACGATATTGCCGAATCTGCCATTGATGAAATATTAAAGTTTTATCATTGCAAACCGGAATCTAACGAGCATTTGCCAACCGAAAAAACGGTTGAAGAACAAATTGAATATCGTATGCGCCCCTTCGGCATCAAAAGCCGCACGGTTACACTCGAAAAGGGCTGGTATCGCCATACTGCAGGCGCTATGCTCGGTACATTAAAGGAAAACGGTGCTTCTGTTGCGCTTATCCCCGGAAAGGTATCGGGATACTCCATTTTTGATATAAAGAATGGCAAAAAAATAAAACTGAACCGCAAAACCGAAAAATTGCTTGATAGTGAAGCAATTTGTTTTTACGAGCCACTGCCGCAAAAAGCAATGACCGTTAAAGAGCTGATTAAATTTATGGTGAAGCAGTTAAGCGCCATGGATATTGTGCTGTATTTTGCTCTGTTTTTGCTTTCCGCCGTATTCGGGCTTCTTTCGCCGCTTTTTACAAAATGGCTTTTCGGCAATGTGCTGAAATCCGGCAGTATCAGCATTCTTGTTTCTCTTGCCGTATTTGCGGTTTGCTTTGCCGGAGCACAGCTTTGCTTCAAGATATTTCAAGGGCTTACAAATGCAAAAATCGGCATCAAGGAAGATATTGCCGTGAGTGCGGCGGTGATGAACCGCATTTTAAGCCTGCCGACATCATTTTTCCGTGAGTATTCCGCCGGCAACCTTTTCAGGCGTTTTGCCGATTTGCAACTCATTTTCGGCACCTTGTTCACTACGGTCGGTATGACCGTGCTGACCGCCGTTTTTTCGCTGATTTATATTATAGAGATCATTACTCTTGCACCGTCTTTGGCGCTACCGGCATCATTGTTTACCTTTTTAACGCTGGTTATGTTGCTTATACATACGGTACTGCAAATAAAAATTACCAAACGGAAAATGGAACTTGCCGCAAAAACAAGCGGTGTTACTTATTCCACCGTTGCGGGAATACAAAAGGTAAAGCTCGCAGGTGCTGAAAAACGCGCATTTTCCCGCTGGGCAAGGCGCTATTCGGAGGAAGCGGAGCTTGAATACAATCCGCCGCTGTTTTTGAAGCTTAATAATGCCATTTTTATTGCCGTTACCCTTATCGGCACAATGGTTTTATACATTGCGGCGCTTAAAAACAATGTAGCCGTTGCGGATTATTATGCCGTGGGTACGGCTTATGGTATGATAACTGCGGCATTTACGGCGGTCATTCCGATTATGGCGAATATTACCAATATCCGCCCAACCTTTAAAGTGATAAAGCCGATTTTGGAAACCGAGCCGGAAAAAGAGAGCGGAAAAGATAATATTGCAGAACTAAAAGGTGCTATTGAGCTTTCCCATATTTCGTTCCGCTATGAAGACGATATGCCCTATGTAATTGACGACCTCTCGCTTAAAATTCAGCCCGGCGAATATCTTGCCGTTGTTGGCTCCACCGGTTGCGGAAAATCTACTCTTATGCGTCTTTTACTAGGTTTTGAAACGCCCGGGAAGGGCAGTATATACTTTGACGGCAAGGATATGTCAAAAATCGACCCCGAATCGCTTCGCCGAAAAATCGGTACCGTAATGCAGGATAGCTCACTCTTCTTCGGGGACATCTATTCAAATATCGTTATCACCGCACCTCATCTGACGCTTGATGAAGCGTGGGAAGCGGCGGAGACTGCTTCGATTGCCGAGGATATTCGCAATATGCCGATGGGAATGCACACATATATTACTGACGGTCAGGGCGGCATTTCGGGCGGACAAAAACAGAGGCTTATGATAGCCCGCGCCGTAGCACCCAAGCCGAAAATACTGATGTTCGATGAGGCAACAAGCGCCCTTGATAACATAACCCAGAAAAATGTAACGGAAGCGATTGATAAGCTAAACTGCACCCGAATCGTTATCGCACACCGCCTTTCCACAATTCAGCATGCCGACCGTATAATTTGCCTTGATAAAGGCAAAATCGCCGAGGAAGGCACCTTTGATGAGCTTATAGCAAAAAACGGACTTTTTGCTTCACTTGTCGAAAGACAAAGGTTGGATTTGTAAGTAACGTAAAAGCCTCCCTTTACACAAGGGAGCCACTATAGGAGCCAGGTGTATGGACAAAGAAAAAATATATTTTGAATATCACGAAAAAGTTTTCGGCTACATTCTGTCAAAAATAAATAATCAGCACGATGCTGAAGATTTAACTGCCGATCTCTTCGTCAAGATTTACGCAAAACTCGACACCTTTGATAAAAACAAGGCTTCTCTCTCAACCTGGATTTATACGGTAACAAGGAACACGCTTACCGATTATTACCGCACAAGAAAGGTGTTTGGGGAAATTCCCGAAATGCTTTCGGACGAAAACTCCATCGAAGATGAAATATGCAATGATGAAGCTTTGGATAAATTGGCCGATGCCCTCGAAGCCCTCGATAAACGTGAGCGGGATATTATCATTCTGCATTACTA
>JAGHTJ010000045.1 GCA_018065375.1 Candidatus Equinaster intestinalis
TCTTTTAATTTATCCTTTGCTTCCTGACTTTTAAGCTCTCTGTAGCCCTTTAAAAGCTGGCGCTCATTGTGGGTGATTACACCGTCAAGCGGGTCGATCGATTCTAAAATCGGCGGATTGGTTTCAAGCTTCATCGGCGGTTGTTCGGTTTCTTCGGGAATATGGAATAAGAGATTCGAAAAAGAGGGGTCGGCAATAGACTGAATGGGAATATTGAGTATTCGGCTTACCGTTTTAACCTCGTCAAATGTGAAATTGCCCTTTTGCTCCTTGTAGGCGTAGGTGGAACGGCGCATATTGAGATTTTTTGCCATAACCTCTTGGGTTATTCCGAGCGTTTTTCGTGCTCTTTTAATAATGTCGTTGGTGCTTAAATTCATTTTTAAACCTCTCATATATTCAAATAATTCTTGACTTAACAAATGATAGTTGTTATAATATTTTTGTTTGCTGGAGTGGCTCAGTTGGTAGAGCAGCTGATTCGTAATCAGCAGGTCGTGGGTTCGAGTCCCATCTTCAGCTCCAAAGCGAAGGTACTTTTGTACTTTCGCTTTTTTATTTTAATAAATTTGTCGATAATTGTCAACTTGAAATTATAACCCTCTTAAAAATATTTTCGTTTTTTAGAATTTATTTATTGACAAACGATAATTTTGGTGCTATACTGAACAAAACAAAGGAGGAAATTTTATGTGGAATTCAAAAAAGTCTATCAATTTATCTCTTGTCTGTGTTTATGTATTTATGGTGATTTTCGTTTTGCTTGAAATCTTCGCGTTTCCGATTTCGGATTTTTACGTTGAATTTCTGAATCGCGCACCCGAAATGAAGCAGGTTTTGATAATATCAATCTATGCCTGTTTACTGCCGGTGGGTTACGCGCTTATCCTTTTATATAAATTGCTTTGTTCTATAAAAAATGACCAAATTTTTACCGATAAAAACATTGTACGACTTCGTCACCTTTCATGGTGCTGCTATGTTGTGGCGGTTGTATGTATTGTTTGCGGCATAAAATGTGCACCGTATTTCATACTTGCACCTATGGCGGCATTTGCAGGACTTATTTTACGGGTTGTTAAAAACGCCTGCCAGCGGGCGAAAGAACTGCAGGACGAAAATGAAATGACGATATGAGGTGCTTATATGATAATTGTAAATGTTGATGTTATGCTGGCAAAAAGAAAGATGTCATCGGGTGAGCTTGCCGAGAAAATAGGCATTACACCGGCAAATCTTTCGATACTCAAAACAAACAAAGCGAGGGCAATTCGTTTTTCAACGCTGGATAGTATATGCAAGGCACTTAACTGCCAGCCGGGCGATGTTCTCGAATATGTTGAGGATAAGGAGGAATAATTTATGAACGAAGAAACTTTAAATTCCAATAACCCCGAAACTCCGAAAACACCGGTAGTTCCGGTAACTCCCAAACCGCAAAAAATGCCTCTTACACTAAAAGACCGTATTTTTGCCCTTGTGATACTGATTTATTCGGTTTTGTGGATTGATTTTTCGCTCTTTTCGAGCTTTAATCTCGGATTTACGGTTTCCACGGCACTCTTTTTCGTAATCACCCTCATATATTTCATCGAAAAGGGAATTAAGCTTAAGGTTTATCCGATAGCCTGCGGAATTTTGTCGGTTTTGTTTTCGGTTACACTCACACTTTATGATAATTCCTTTGACGGCTTTTTGGGCTTTTTACTGGTAATGGTTTTAAATGCCTTTTATCTTACCCAGATTACCGATTGCAACACCTTCGGTAACGGTACATTCCGTACGGTAGGTGATGTGGTTCTCAATTATTTCATAACCCCCTTTGCATATCTCGGAGTTGCCATAGGCAGTCTTTTTGCAAAGGACGAAGAAAAGAAAAATAACCGAAGCAAGGGTATTATAATCGGTATTCTTCTTGCCGTTCCCGTAATTGCGGTAGTTGTGCCGCTTTTGGTTGAAAGCAATCCGTTTTTTGAGCATCTGCTCGATTCGGTTTTCGATAGCTTCGGTGAGTTTATTGCAAAACTGATTTTAGGAGTAGCTCTCTTTTTCCCGCTTTTCACAATGGTTTTCGCCTATAAAAAAGGTCTGCCGCGTGAAATGAGAAAAGAACCCAAAGAAAGCGGCGGACATATTGATTCGGTTATAGTGGGCTCCTTTTTGTCGGTAATTTCGGTAGTATACGTTATCTATATTCTTACACAGATTGCATATTTCTTCTCGGCGTTTAAGGGAATTTTGCCCGAGGGCTATGAATTTACGGTTGCCGAATATGCAAGAAAAGGATTTTTTGAGATGTGCGTAGTAGCCGCAATAAATCTCGGACTTGTATTTTTAAGCACTCTGCTTATCCGCAAAAAAGAGGACGGCAATTTGCCCGCATTCCCGAAATGGCTGAACTGCTTTATATGCCTCTTTACCATTCTTCTGATTGCTACGGCAATTTCGAAAATGGTGCTCTATATTACCAGCTTCGGTATGACGAGACTTCGCATAGTTACATCATGCTTTATGATTTTCTTGAGCGTGGTTTTCGTTCTTGCGATAATCCGCATTTTCAAAAAGGATTTCAAATATATGAAGGGTGTAATCTGTGCGCTTTGTGCAGTGGCTCTTATTATGGGATTTTGCGATGTTGATACAACCATTGCGAGATACAATTATAACGCCTATAAAAACAAAACGCTTTCAAGCATTGATGTTAAAACCCTGGGTGAGCTTTCCGATGCTTCGGTGCCGTATCTTGCCGAGCTTTTAAAAGATGATGACGTTCAGGTCAGAAACGCGGCGCATAATGCTCTTGTTGATAAGCTTTTCGAGCATTACAATATTACCTGCGAAAAACACGGCTCGGATTGCGAAAGAACCTGGCAGAATTACTATTATTGGAGAGACGGAAGCACCGACTTTGACGGTGACATCTGCGACAACAGTCCGCTGTGCTCAAAGGCGGTAAAGGCTGAACTGAAAGAAGCGGATAAATTTGATATTCGCTCTTATAATACAACTACCCGCAAAGCCGTTAAAATTCTCGGTGAACTATCCGATGAGCTCCTTGTAAATTACTATAAATATTAAAATTTCAACTTCGGCAGACGAAAGTTTGCCGAAGTTTCGCATAAAATGTAATAAAATACTTGCATTATACAGAAAAATGTGGTATTATTCACACAATGAAAACGATAGAGGTGCGGTATATTATCAGTAGCTGTCGCCGTTTTGGGTCCGTGGCTGGATTTATGGCGAATGTGAAAGGAATAGCCGCCGAAGGCGGTTTTGCCGAAACCGTGCTGGTAGTTTGAAATAATATTCACTCTACTGTCGCTTATGCGGAGTGCTATCTTGTTTTTCCTTTTGTATGGAATTTATGGGGTAGCCGATGCAAGTCGGCTATCTTTTAATTTGTTTAAAGTATTTAAGGAGAGTTTTTTTATGGTAAAGAAAAGTATATTTAAAGGAGCTGCCACAGCACTTGTAACACCGCTTACCAAGGACGGTATTGACTATGAGCAGTTCGGCAGAGTAATAGATTGGCAGATTGAAAAGGGAATAGACGCCCTTGTAATCTGCGGAACCTCGGGCGAGGGCTCAACCCTTTCGGATAAGGAGCATAAAGACGCTCTCGAATTTGCAATTAAAAGAGCAAACGGCAGAGTGCCCATGATAGCGGGTACCGGCTCTAACGATACCGCTTATGCAATAGAGCTTACAAAATTTGCCTGCGAGCTGGGTTATGACGGTATGCTGCTTGTAACTCCGTATTATAATAAGGCAACTCAAAAGGGTCTTATCAAAACCTTTACGGCTATTGCAGATGCCAGCACAAAGCCCTGCATACTCTATAATGTACCCTCGAGAACGGGTGTCAATATAGAGCCTGCTACCTATGCCGCCTTGGCAGACCACCCGATGATTTGCGCCATTAAGGAAGCAAACGGCAATATTTCAAAGATTGTTGAAACTGCGGCTTTAGTTGGCGATAAGCTTGATATATATTCGGGTAATGATGACCAGATTGTTCCTATTCTGTCTCTCGGAGGTAAGGGTGTAATTTCGGTTCTTTCAAATGTTGTTCCGAGCGAAACCTCGCTCATGTGCAAAAAGTATTTCGAGGGAGATGCCGAGGGTGCGCTTAAAATGCAGCTCGAATATCTGCCCCTTATAAACGCGCTTTTCTGTGAGGTAAATCCCATTCCGGTTAAAGCAGCTATGTCGGCGCTCGGATTTTGTGAAAATTATCTGCGCCTGCCCCTTACCGAGATGGAGGACGAGCACAGAGAAAACCTCTATGCAATAATGCGTTCACACGGCATAATTAAATAGGATTGATAGTATGATTTGTGATAATTTAAGCGTAAACGAAAAGGGTAATCTCTGTTTTGCGGGTCTTGATACCGTAGATATTGCAAAAAAATACGGCACTCCGATTTATGTGATGGACGAAAACAAAATTCGCGAGAAGTGCAGTATTTATAAAAAAGCAATGAAGGAGTATTTCGGCGGAAATTCGATGCCGGTATTTGCAAGTAAATCCCTTTGCTTTAAGTATATTTATAAGATAATAAAAGAAGAAAACCTCGGAATAGATGTTGTATCGTCCGGAGAGCTCTATACTGCCGTTCAGGCGGGCTTTCCAATGGAAAACGCATATTTTCACGGAAACAACAAAACCGATTTTGACGTAAAATTTGCAATGGATAACGGCATAGGCTTTTTTGTATGTGATAATGTTTACGAGCTCAATGTTATAAACGCTGAAGCAAAAAGCAGGGGAATAGTGCAAAAAATTCTTTTGCGCATCACCCCCGGAATTGACCCGCATACCCATTCCAAAATTTCAACCGGTAATGTCGATTCGAAATTCGGCGCCGCCATTGAAACGGGTCAGGCAATGGAGCTTTGCGAATTTGCTCTTTCAAAAGAGAATGTTAAGCTTTGCGGTTTCCACTGTCATATCGGCTCGCAGATTTTTGATGTTACGCCCTTTTGCGATGCGGCAAAGATTATGGTCAGGTTTATATCCGCAGTAAAAGAAAAGCTCGGATACGAGGCTGAAATTCTCAATCTCGGCGGCGGTATGGGTGTTCGTTACGTTGAAAGCGACCCCGAAATAAATTACGAAAATAACATTCGCGAAATTGCCGATTTGGTAAAGGCGGAATGTGAAAGGCTGAACCTTAATATGCCTACCGTTCTTATGGAGCCGGGCAGAAGCATAGTCGCCGATGCAGGCCTTACGCTTTATACCGTAGGCGGCAGAAAAGAAATCAAGGGCTTTAAAAACTATGTTTCGGTGGACGGCGGAATGCCGGATAATCCGCGTTTTGCTTTGTATCAGTCGGCATATACGGTTATGGTGGCTAATAAGGCAAACGAAAAGCCCGATTATGATTGCATAATAGCGGGCAGATGTTGTGAAAGCGGAGATTTGTTGCAGGAAAATGTAACAATTCCGAAGGCAGACCGCGGCGATGTTCTTGCCGTACTTACAACCGGCGCATATAATTATGCTATGGCATCAAATTATAATGCGATTTGTAAGCCCCCCGTGCTGATGATAAAGGATAAAAAGGAATTTGTGGCGGTAAGGCGAGAAAGCTTTGAGGATTTAACCGCCTGCCAGAAATAACAGATAAAATTTAAGCCTCGGTATGAATACATACCGAGGCTTTTGCTATGTATAAAGCTTTAAATGGTGAGTCCGCCGTCTACCGCGATGGTTTGACCGGTTATGTAATTTGCGGCATCACTTGCAAGGAAAAATACCGTTTCGGCAATTTCGGTGGTTGTGCCTATTCTTGAAATCGGCAGGGAATCGGTGAAGGCTTTTTTGTCCTCCTCGGATAAATGGTCGTTCATTTTGGTATCAATCATACCGGGAGCAATGCAGTTTACGGTAATTCCGCTCGGACCTACTTCTTTTGCGAGTGCCTTTGTAAGACCGATAACTCCCGCCTTTGATGCCGAATATGCCGCTTCGCAGGAAGCACCCGAAATACCCCAAACCGATGATATGTTTATAATCTTACCGGATTTATTTTTAATCATTTCGGGAAGAACTGCCTTACAGCAATTATAAACCCCCTTAAGATTAACGTTCATAAGATTATCCCAATCCTTTTCGTGGGTTTCGGTGAGAAGACCCTGATAGGAAACGCCGGCATTGTTTACGAGAATATCAACCGTTCCGAAATGGTAAATAGCTTCCTTCATAAGAAGCTCAACCTCGAGCATATTGCTTACATTGACCTTGTGCGCCATTACCGAATATCCGTTTTCCATAAGAGAGTTTTGAAGGAGCAGGGCAGACTCGGCTGAATTATTATAGCCGATTACCACATTGTATCCTTTCTCTGCGAAAAACATTGCAATATCCGCACCGATGCCCTTTGAGGCTCCGGTAACGACAACCGTTTTTTTATCATTCATTTGTATCACCTCTGTAAAT
>JAGHTJ010000084.1 GCA_018065375.1 Candidatus Equinaster intestinalis
AAGGGATTCGAACCCTTGTGGGTTGCCCCAAACGGTTTTCAAGACCGCCTCGTTATGACCACTTCGATACCTCTCCGTGTGACTTTGTTATTCTACCACAATTAAAATGTTTTGTCAATATTTTTAAGCGTTATTCTCGTTAACTTTTTTCTTTATGAACAAAAGTGCGTCAGCAAGGCTGTCAAAATTCGCTGAAACCTTTTGGGTGTCCGCTATTTTAATGCCAACCGAGGTCCCCGCAAATTCGAACATCGAATAGTCGTTTATTCCGTCACCTACGGCGATAACCTCGAGCGGTTTAATACCGAGCTTTCGGCATATAAGCTCAAGCCCGCTTTTTTTGGTTACGCCTTTGGGCAGTATATCGTAGCAATTCGGGTGGCGGTAAACCGTAAGACAGCTTTCAAACTGCGGGTTTTCCGCCAGAAATTCGTCAATAACGGCAAACTGCTCCTCTTTTGTTATAAAAGGGGTGAGGGCATAGGTGTTGGGCTGATACCATATATCGGGAAATTTACCGTCAATAAACTCCTTTATTTTTTGCATATATAATTTCTGTTGGTCAGATACCGGCAGGGAATAATATTCCCTTGGCGGCAGGAAAACTCCGAACTGCACCGCCATACCGTTTTCGCCTATCAAAATGGGCTCCTTGAGTCCGAACTGCCGTGCAAAACCGCAAAGATAATAGGTCGTTTTTCCCGAGCATATTGCAATTTTTACGCCGGATTTTTCAAGCTCTGTAACCGTTTTAACATCGTTTTGAGCCGTAGGCTTGTGGGAAGGAGCCAGCGTGGCATCTAAATCAAAAGCAATAAGTTTAATCATTTTCTGCTTCCTTGCTCATATATCTTGAGGCCTGGGTTGTAAATAACTTATGATAAGTACCGTTTTCATTCTTAATCAGCTCATTATGATTGCCGATTTCGATTACCCTGCCGTTTTCAAGTACAACAATGGTATCTGCTATAGTTGCAGAGGAAAGACGGTGGGAAACGAAAATACTCGTTTTTCCGCTGCGCAAACTGTCAAACTGATTGTATATTTCCTGCTCTGCGATGGCATCGAGTGAGGCGGTGGGCTCATCGAGAATGAGAATGTCGCTGTCGGCATAAAACGCACGTGCAACCGAGAGCTTCTGCCATTGACCGATCGAAAGCTCTTTACCGTCAGTCTCAAAATAGCGGGTGAGGGGAGTATCGTAGCCGTGCTTGAGCTTTGAAATAAATTCGTCAGCACTCGCTCTTACCGCCGAATCCTTTACGCGTTCCATATCTTTGGGGTCGCTCGCGCGGCTGTAAGCGATATTGTCGCT
This sequence comes from Candidatus Equinaster intestinalis, assembly GCA_018065375.1. The sequence continues at coordinate 1,316 of JAGHTJ010000084.1, forward strand.
TACCGTTTCTGCATACTTTCCGAAATCCTGGAAGATTATGCCGTAGAGTGAATAGAGCTCCTTTAAATCGTATTCGCGAATATCTTTTCCGTCAAAAAGAACCTGTCCCTCTGTGGGGTCGTAAAGTCGGGTTATAAGCTTGATAAGTGTAGTTTTTCCGGCACCGTTAAGACCTACAAGCGCAAAGGTTTTGCCCGCCTCGAATTTAAGATTTACGCCGTGAATAACATCATGGTCCGAGCCGGGATAACGGAATGTAACATTTTTAAGCTCGATTGTGTGGCCGGTGTGCTTGGCAGGGATAAGGGGATTATCGGTAAGGGGTTTTACGGTCTGCTTTTCCTTCATAAACAGAATCATATTGTCGATGAAAAGCGAGCCCTCGTAAATGGTTGCGGCGGTTGCAATAATTGCAACAAGTCCGGAATACAGAGCATTCAAGGCGCCCGTGTAAACCGAGTAATCGCCGATTTTTTCCACATTGGTTGCAATCATAAAGAAGAGTACACCGTTCATAATTACGGTGAGCATTGAAAGAATAATATTCCATATTCCTTCCTTCCACAAAAGCCCCTTTATACCCTTAAAATATCCCGAAAATATACTTTTGTATTTGCCTATGAGAATATCCGAAAGGTCGAACAAACGAATTTCCTTTACCATATCCTTGTCCACCATCAAATCGGTGTAGTAGTTCATCTGTCGGCGGTCCTTTGAGCGGCGGAACATATAGTAAAAGCTCTTTTTGCGGAAGTGGAAAGAAACGCCGGTGCTGATGAAATTGAGAGCTATGAAAACAAAGAAGAAAAGAATGCTGATTTTAGGCAATATACCCAGCAGAGCAATTAAAACCGCAAAATAGCTGATCATTGAAATAATCTTTGAGATAAGCTCAAAGGAAGAACGCAGAATGTTTACCGGGCGCATACCGGCTTCTCTCATCGCGTTTTCAAGACGCTCGTAAAAATCGGGCATATCAAATGAAGCAAGGTCAACCGACTTTGCCTTTGTCATTATTTTCACCTTAACATGATTGGACATCTGCTCGCCTGCAAGCTGAATAAGAATGTTGTTAAGATTTTGAGTAAGCGCGTTTAGGAAGAGATAGCCGAACTGGAAAGCCAGCGGTATTATGAGGTTTACCTCTTTCGAAAAGCTTTCTACAACCTTTTCGATAAGGTTTGCGGTGATAAATGTACCCGCTATGGGCATAACGCCGTTGTAGATTGTCATAAACCCGAGGAAAATCATCAAAAAAGGCTGAATTTCCCATACAAGCTTGTAAACATATATAAGACGTGAAGCCGTGCCGCCTACCGTTTCCTTGATGAAACGCGGCAGGTCTTTAAAATTTTTCGGCGGAGCGGCTTTAAAACGGTCGTTCATCGCTCCGGGAGGAGGTCCCATAGGTCGCATATCTTTTCTCCTTTTATTTGTATAATTCGGTTGATAAATAGCGGTCTCCCGTATCGGGCAGGAGCACTACGATTTTTTTGCCTTTGTTTTCTTTTCTTTCCCCCACTTTAACCGCCGCGGCAATAGCGGCACCCGAGGAAATTCCGGATAAAAAGCCTTCGTTTTTACCGAGCTCACCGCCGAAAGCGTAGGCTTCTTCGGTAGAAACGGCTATTATTTCATCATAAATATCGGTATCAAGGGTTTTGGGTATAAAGTTTGCGCCGATGCCCTGAATTCCGTGAGAACCGGCTTTGCCGCCCGAAAGCAGGTTGGAGGTTGACGGCTCAACACCGATGATTTTAATATTCGGATTTTTCTCCTTTAAATATTTTCCGGTTCCGGTGATGGTACCGCCCGTGCCTATCGTGGCAACGAAAATATCAATTTCGCCGTCTGTATCGTTCCAGATTTCGGGCCCTGTGGTTTCGTAATGAGCGGCGGGGTTTGAGTCGTTTTCAAACTGACCGGCAATAAAGGAATCGGGGATTTCTTTATTTAGCTGTTCTGCCTTTTCTATTGCGCCCGCCATGCCCTTTGCACCATCTGTAAGGACAACCTGCGCGCCGTATGCCGCCATTATTTTTATGCGCTCAACCGACATACTGTCCGGCATAACGATTATCGTTTTGTAACCTCTTGCCGCCGCAACACTTGCAAGACCTATGCCGGTGTTGCCGCTTGTGGGTTCGATTATTACGGTATCGGGGTTTAAAATGCCGTTTTTTTCGGCATCATCAATCATTTTTTTTGCGATTCTGTCCTTTGCCGAGCCGGCAGGATTGAGGTATTCGAGCTTTGCAATCAGTTCTACATTAAGTCCGTACTTTTTTTCGGTGTTTTTAAGACGCAAAAGGGGAGTTTTGCCTATAAGCTCGTCAATGGAATTGTAAATTTTTCCCATACTATCACCACTTTAAATATTATATTATAATATTACAACTAAAAACTTTCCGTGTCAACTGTGATTTATACTAAAAAAGCCGTCAATAATATCATTGAAATATTAAATAGGGCGGCGAAAAAAATGAAAGAAATTTATGAAAAATGTGTTCTTTGCGGCAGACTTACATCGGTGCTTAAAAGTGTGCCGGTGGGTAAACGGCAGGGCTATATCGAGGGAGCGGGACAGCTCTGTTCCAACTGCTTCAGAGAATTTAAAGCATCTTCCCGTGCGTTTAATGTAACTGCGGGGGTTTCGGAAATCATTAAAAACAGCAGACAGTAAAAAAGCAGGTTATAAACCTGCTTTTTTCAGTAGCATTTCCGGTATTTTTGCATTGAAATTGCAAAAAGCTCTCCGTTTGTAGGGGGAGTGTAGGTTATTGCATTGGCACCGGCGTTTACGGTGGCTTCTATTGTTTCGGGAGTAGGTCCTCCGGTTGCAATAATCGGAATATCGGGGAATTGCGATTTAATAAATTTCACAACCTCGGGAGTGTCCGCGGCGGCGGAAACATTTAAAATATCCGCACCGGCTTCAATTCTTTCCTTAATATCCTGCTTGCCGGAAACCACGGTAGCAATTACCGGTATATCAACCCGCTTTTTAATTTCGGCAATATCTTTAGGGGGCATCGGGGAGTTTACTACTACACCGAAGGCTCCCGCGTGCTCTGCCTCTTCGGCTAAACGCACCGAGCGTTCACCGCTGGTAAGTCCGCCGCCTACACCCGTAAAAACCGGGGCATCAGAAACGCTGATAATGGCGTTTGCAATGCTGGGTTGAGGCGTGAAAGGATAAACCGCTATAACCGCATCGGCGTTAATGTTTTTAATAATTGCAACATCGGTTGAAAATACGATGGATTTAATAAGTCTGCCGAAAATACAGATGCCGGAGCATTCGTAAATTTCTTTGGGAACATTTAGCAAATGACTGCGAAGCGTTCCGTTATAAACCGGTATTTTTTTCTTGTCCATAATAATTCTCCTTTTTATATTTATACCATACCTTGAGGGGGAATATGTTAATAAATTTTTAAAGTTGAATTATTGCGGCAGTTGGTATATAATTTAATATACCAAAACAAAAGAGGCTGAAAAATGGAAATTATTACCAATAAAACTTTTGATGAAGAGCGCGCTCTGTATGCCCTCGATAATGCGAAAATATCAAACTGTAATTTTTGCGGAGCGGCAGACGGCGAATCGGCTTTAAAAGAGGCAAAAAACATAGAAATCGAAAATTGTAAATTTGAGCTTCGCTATCCGCTTTGGCATAATAAAGGCTTTAAAATGCGAAACTCCTTTATGGATATAACCTGCCGTGCGCCGATATGGTACAGCGAAAACGGTGAAATTGCGGACAGTGAAATTATCGGTGTAAAGTGTTTGCGGGAGTGTAAAAATATCCTTTTGAAAAATACAAAGACTGTCTCCCCCGAATTCGGTTGGAAATGCGAAAATGTAACGGTGGAAAACGGTAGTCTTGATTCGGAATATGCTTTTTTTGAGAGCAGGGAACTTAAAATAAAAAAACTGAATTTCAGCGGTAAATATTCCTTTCAGTATGTGGAAAATGCGGTGATAGAGGATTGCATTTTGGATACCAAGGACGCCTTTTGGCATTCAAAAAACGTAACGGTGAAAAACTGTACCGTAAAGGGTGAATACCTCGGCTGGTATTCCGAAAATTTAAAGCTTATAAACTGTAAAATAATCGGCACACAACCCCTTTGCTACTGCGAAAATTTAACCCTCGAAAACTGCACTATGGAGCAGACCGATTTAAGCTTTGAGTATTCTGGTGTATTTGCTGAAATAAATGGCAATATCGAGTCGGTAAAGAACCCGAAATCGGGCAGAATTACAGCCGATACAATAGGCGAAATAATCCTCGAAAATTCGGTAATTAAAACGGAATGTGAGATAATAACGAAATATTAAAGGAAGTTTAATTTATGTATTCGTAAGGCAGGAGATTTCTCCTGCCGTTTTTTTATGTCGTTTGTATTGACA
>JAGHTJ010000014.1 GCA_018065375.1 Candidatus Equinaster intestinalis
ATTATATATATAGCAAATTTTTAAAACTTGTCCTCTTTTGGCGCAAAAATGCAAATGTGATTACGGGAAATTTTCGGCTTCGTCGCAGAAAAACACAATAATTTTCCGCGAAAACCGATAAAAATTATTTCGGCGGGCGGCAATTTTGCGCAAAGCGCAAAAGAATTGTGTTCAAAGAACACAAAAAGCAGGGCTTGTGCCCTGCTCCGCCCGCCGTGCAAACAAAATAAAAGCAGAAAAACAAAAAAGCGGACGATTCCGTCCGCCTTTTGAATATGATGTTTTATTTTTTAAATATTGCTATCCGCAATATTCTTAACCGATTTCGGTCTTGCATTTTTTGCAACGATACCTCCTAAAGCGAAGAGGGCAAGGGCGTTGGGTATAACCATAAGCTGGTTGAACATATCCGAAAGCTCCCAAACCAATTCGTCTGAAAAGAAGGAACCGAGTAGAATAAACAAAATCGAAATTACCGAATAAATCGGAACTGCCTTTTTGCCGAAAAGATACTGAACATTGATTTTTCCGAAAAGGTTCCAGCCGAGAATGGTGGAGAAAGCGAAGAAGAAAAGGCAAACCGCAACGAAGATGCTGCCGCTGGTTTCGCCGAAAACATTTCCGAAAGCCAGCTGTGCCATATTGGTTTTGCTTATGTCGACATTACCCGCAAGTCCTTCGGCTGTGCCGAGCGGACCGCCGCCGGCATAAAGTGTGGAAATTACAACCAACGCCGTCATTGTAAGAACTACGAAAGTATCAATGAAAAGTCCTATCATAGCTACTACGCCCTGGTCGTGCGGTTTTTCAACCTCGGCAAGCGCGTGAGCGTGGGGAGTTGAGCCCATACCGGCTTCGTTTGAGAAAAGACCTCTTTTTGCACCCTGACTTATAGCGGTTTTAATTGCCGCACCTATTCCGCCGCCGATAAGCGCTTCGGGACGGAATGCAAACTTGAATATCATACCGATTGCTTCCGGAACATATTTAATTCTGCAAATGAGAATTATAAGTCCGCCAACGAGATAAAGGGTAGCCATAATCGGAACGATTTTTTCGGTAACAGATGCAATTCTCGAAACGCCGCCCAGGAAAATAAAGGAGGCAATCGCCGCAACTACAATGCCGATAACCCAGCCGGGAATACCGAAAGCGTTACTGCAGGTCTCTCCTATGGAATTGGACTGTACCATACAACCCATAAATCCGAGCGCGAGTATAATCGCAACTGCGAAAAATCCTGCCAAAAACTTACCGAAGCCGCCCTTAAAGGCTTTTCTTATGTAGTAAACCGGACCGCCCTGAATTGCGCCGTCTTCACCCTTAATTCTTGTTTCCTGTGCCAAAACCGCCTCGGCATAAATCGTAGCCATACCGAAAAATGCGATTATCCACATCCAAAAGATTGCTCCCGGACCGCCTATTAGTATCGCGCCGCAGGCACCTATAATGTTGCCGGTTCCTACCTGCGCGGCGATTGCGGTTGCAAGAGCCTGGAAGGAGCTTAAGCCCCCTTTTCCCTTGCCGCCGTTAAGCTTAATGTTTCCGAAAACCTTTTTCATTCCCTCGCCGAAGCATCTTATCTGAACAAATCGGGTTTTTACGGTGAAGTAAAGACCTACCGCGATAAGAAGAACTATAAGGATATAGTCCGAAAGGTATGAATTGATGGTTTGAACGATTTCCAGGGCTTTATCTAAAACTGCCTGCATAAAATTTCTCCTCCTGATTTTTTTCAACAGAAAAGCCGCCCTTAAAAAATTAAGGACAGCAAAAAAGCAATAAAAAAACCGCCTAAAAGCGGTAAAACCTTGACTCTGTCCTTTTGCCTGAGAGATTGCACATAAGTGCTTACACCTTCGGCACTCAATTAAATGAGCTTCTCCAAAGTTTTACGGAAATTCTGTTGTTACCTTGATATTTTAACATAAATTTTCAAAAAATCAAGTATTACGTGGTATTTTTTGTTTTCCCCCTTTACTTATCGGTAAGAATTTAATATAATGTAATACGTTAAGAGGTGTTTTTATGAAGTATTTGGTAATTCTTTGTGACGGAATGGCAGACCATGTCAATCCCGAATTTTTAGGCGGCAAAACCCCTATGCAGGCGGCTTTCAAGCCGAATATGGACTCACTCGCAAGGGTGGGTGAGGTTGGTCTTTGTCAAACGGTTGCCGAGGGGCTCAAGCCCGGCAGTGATGTTGCCAATCTTTCGGTGCTCGGTTACGACCCCAAGCTTTGTTACACCGGCAGAAGTCCTTTAGAGGCGGCAAGCATCGGCATTGATTTAAAAGAAACCGATGTTGCTCTGCGCTGTAATATAGTTACCCTTTCGGGCGAAGAAAATTATGAGGATAAAACAATGGTGGACTATTGCTCGGGCGATATTTCCACCGCCGAGGCAGCCGAGATAATCAAAACGGTTGAAGAAAAGCTCGGAAACGAAATTTATTCTTTTTTTGCGGGTGTTTCTTACAGGCATTGTCTCGTAGTTAAGAACGGAACAACCGACCTCGGAACACTTACCCCGCCTCACGATATAAGCGGAAGAAAAATCGGCGAATATTTGAGCCGGAGCGAAAACGCCGCCCCGCTTATAGAGCTTATGAAAAAATCGTACGATATATTAAAGGACCACCCGGTAAACCTTGCAAGGCGCGCAAAGGGGCTTAATGAAGCCAATTCAATATGGCTTTGGGGCGAGGGCAGAAAGCCGAAGCTCGAAAACTTTAAGGAGAAAACCGGCAAAACGGGTGCCATTATTTCGGCGGTTGATTTGCTTAAGGGCATAGGTATCTGTGCGGGAATGTCCACCCCCGAGGTAGAGGGTGCAACGGGTTATCTCGATACCAATTTTGAGGGTAAGGTTGAAGCCGCCAAAAAGGAATTTGAAGACGGTAAGGACCTTGTTTATCTGCATTTTGAAGCACCTGACGAATGCGGTCACCGTTGCGAGCCCGAAAACAAGAAAAAGGCGATTGAGGTTATCGACAGTAAGGTTGTAGGCGTGATGACCGAATATTTAAAGGCAAAGGACGATTTCAGAATTCTGATTATGCCCGACCATCCTACCCCGCTTGAAACCAAAACCCACTCCCGCGAGGCGGTTCCGTATCTTATATACGATAGCCGTAAAAACCTGCCCGGAGTAGATGTATTTACCGAGCAAACCGCGGCGGCTACGGGAAATAAGGTAAGCTTCGGTCCCGATATTATGAATAAGCTGCTCGAAAAGATATGATAAGAAGAGAGGCGCAGATAGAGCGCAAAAAAGCCGAAATTGCCGAGCATTTTAAAAAGGAAAAGAGAAAAGCCGTAATAATCTGGATAATTTTTGAGGTAGTGGCGGTTGCCCTTTCCTTTATAATTACAAAATCGGTGTTTGATGAAAAATTTTTGCAATGGTTTTTGGTATCGCTTTTCTTCCTGGTTGTTTTCCCGATAACCGTGCTATCGAAAAAGCTTAAAACCCTTTCGAAGCAGGAAACCACCCAAAAACAGTTCGCGGAACACGAATAGTAAAAAACCGACTGATTTAATCACAAATCAGCCGGTTTTTATAATTTTTAAGATATTTTTACCATTATGTCTTAAGGAAAAAGGGTAATGCCAAAACAGCAAGCCAAACCACAGCCGCCACACCCACATAGAAAAATCCCATCGGGCGCACATCGTAATTAAAGTTTTCCTTGGCCTCTTTAATGCAAAAAGCAGTAATAAGCATTGCAAATACGTATCCCGACATTTCGGTTTCTCCCTTAAAATCAGCCCTCTATTTTCATCGCGCGGCGCAGTTTTTTATTTCTGCCCAGCTCCGATACAAATTCTTTTACGCAGATTTTCAGATGATTGTTTTCCGCATAATATTTTGCCGCAGCTTCGGCGCGCTTTTCGCTGCCGTAAATCGCCGCACCTATAATGGCTACTATCATATCCGCCGTTGTTCCGTCTCCCTCAACGTAAACCTCGGAGAACATATCAAAAAGCTTTTTGAGCTGTTTTTTATTTGCGCCCTCGCCGTCCAGCATTTTTATAATTTCGGGCACAAACTCCTTCGACATAAACTCAATATAAAGATACTTTCCGTTTTCGGCAACCGATTCCTTATAAATCTCTTTTTTCTCGGGGAAAATCGCCAAAAGCTTCTGTGTAAGGGTAAGAACGGTTACATCATCGCCCTTTTCGGCAACCGGCAATGTTACCTGCGCCGAACCGCGCGAAGCAACCTTTTTAATACCGAGATTTATACGCAAGGTGTCCGCAAAATCAACACCTACGGCATAAGCGTCCTTTTCGGTCTGGCTTTCATCAAAAAGCCAGTTGGATAATACGGCAAACTCGCCGATGTCCCCCGAAACTACCGGTGCCGCCGATAAATTAAAGCACTTGCTCTGCTCATCGTACCACACCTTTACCGCCTTGTTTTCGTTTACAAAAATTCCGTTTTGCTCGGTAAAGCTTTGCTCATCAAGGAGCTCTTTCATCTCGCTTATTACGGCTTTATAGCATTTTTCGTCCATTTTTCCAACTCCAAAATTATTATCTGATAGCATTATACCATACTTTTACTCTTTTGTCATCTAAAATTTTGTTGCATTAACTTTTTTTGCGGGTTATAATATTTCTATATTATGTTTTTGGGTGAATTTTATGAACTTGGCTGACATTGATACAATTAAAAATCTCCTCTTTCCGGACGGTTTTTCCTTTAAAAAATCCCTCGGTCAGAATTTTCTGATAAATGAGGAGGTTTGCCCGGCAATGGCGCGCGCCGCCGCCGACCAAACTACCGGCGTTATCGAAATCGGTCCCGGTATCGGGGTTTTAACCGCCGAGCTTTCCAAGGTCTCAAAAAGGGTTGTTGCCATCGAGCTTGATGAACGGCTTCGCACCGTTTTGCCCAAAACCCTGAAGGACTGCCAAAATACCGAGGTAATCTTCGCCGACGCGATGAAGCTTGATTTAAAGAAGCTGATAGCCGAGAAGTTTTCGGACTGTGAAAAGGTTTGCGTTTGCGCCAATCTGCCCTATTACATCACTTCTCCTATTATAATGAATCTGCTTGAAAGCCGTCTGCCGCTTGATAACATTACGGTTATGGTGCAAAAGGAGGCCGCCGAGCGACTCTGCGCAAGGGTGGGCTCGAGAGATGCCGGCGCGGTTACGGTTGCGGTAAGCTATTATGCCGAGGGCGAAATTCTGTTTGGCGTGGATAAAAGCTCCTTTTTGCCGCCGCCAAAGGTTGATTCGGCGGTAATTCAGCTGAAAATAAGGAAAGAGCCCCCCGTAAAACCGAAAAGCGAGGAGAACTTTTTCAAATTTGTAAAGGCCTGCTTTGCCCAGCGTCGCAAAACCCTTGTAAACACCGTATCAAATACATTGAAGATAGAAAAGGACGCAATACGCGCGGCATTATCGGCTGAAAATATCAGAGAAACGGCGAGAAGCGAGGAGCTTTCCATGGAACAGCTCTCAAAATTATCCGACCGACTTATGTAACGGCAAAACAATTTACATAATAAATGTTATGTAAACAACGATATTACGAATTACGAAAGCGTGATAAAATGGACAAAACAAACGTAATGCGAATACTTGACCAAAAGAAAATCCCCTATACACCCTATGAGTATTCCGGCGAAATAACCGAGGGCGTAGTAATAGCCGCAACCCTCGGCGAGCCTAAGGAGCGGGTTTTCAAAACCCTTGTAACCGTTTCGAACACCTCGCAGAATTTCGTTTTCTGCATACCGGTTGCCGAAACTCTCGACCTTAAAAAAGCGGCTAAAACAGTAGGCGTAAAGTCAATTTCGATGATAAAGCAAAAGGAACTGCTTCCCCTCACGGGATACATACACGGCGGCTGTTCGCCGGTGGGAATGAAAAAGGCATTCCGCACGGTAATTCACCGGTCGGCGGCAGAATTTGAAACCTTTTTCGTAAGCGCCGGCAAGGTGGGCTACCAGATTCAGGTAAGCCCCGAAAAGCTTGCAAAGCTTGTAAGAGCGGAGTTTGCGGATATTATTATTTGATTCCGGCGGGCGGGACAAGGCGAAGCCTTGCCTTTTGTGTTCTTTGAACACAATCTCTTTTGCGCTTCCGCGCAAAATCGCCGCCCGCCAAACCGTAAATTTAAAGAATTTTAATTTCAAAAAAAGAGCCAAACGCTTCGGCGTTTGGCCCATTAAATTTATTCCGCTTTTTCTGCCGTATAATATTTTCCGTTGGCGTCCGGCAGGCAGAAATTGTATTCGAGATTTACAAATCTTTTCGGCAGGGTATCGGGGGTATAGTTTTTATCGGTAACGTGCGTTTCTCCCATTTGTTTATCGGTAAGATTGAAAAAGGCGTAGGAGATTTTGTCGGTGTTTATCGGGTCGTCCCATGTTACGTCAAGGGCGTACCATTCGCCCGCAAGCTCAAGCTTGTTCCACATGTGGGAGTAGCCGTCATTATCCTCGCCGCGCACCGTAATACAGTTTATATCCGAAAAATTGAGCAGTAGCTGCATAGCCTTTGAATAGCCCTCGCAAACGCTCTTTCCCTCTACAAGCGCGCCGTATACCGTGTGGCAGAAGTTGGTGCTTTGCGAGTAATCAATACTGTCGCACAGGTAATCGTGGAAATAAACCTCCTTTTCGAAGGCGGAAAGCCCCTCGGACTTTTTAAGCAGAGCCGCCACGGCACGGTTCAGCTCATCTTTCATATCTTCGAGCTTTCCCCGGTCTTCCACAAGATAGGTAAACTGAATATAAATCTCCTCGCTGTTGCTTTCCAAAAAGGTTTTAAAGCTCGTTTTGAGCCAGAAATACTCGGGATGGTCGGCAAGCAGACTCGTAAATGCAAGGCTGATATTATTCTGGGCATTCGGGTCTTCGGCGGCGCCGTTTACAAGGATTTTTCCGGTCAGCAGATTATCAATCGCTCGCATCATAAGCTTATAATAGCCTTTTTGGGCATCGCTTAAAAAGGAATAACAATAATTTTTGTATTTGCCCTGTTTGCCTTCGGGCTCGGCTTCGGAAGGGGTGTTTTCCTGCTGTTTTTCGGCCTTACTGTCGGTTTCTTCGGCTTTGCGGTTTTCGGTCCGCTCGTCTTCCTTTTGACCGATTTCCGAAACAATATCACTACTGTCGGACTGTTCCGCCGCGGTTATATCCGAAAGTATGTCGTTTATATTCCTTACTGCCTCCTTGCAACCCGCAAAAATCATAAGGAAAGAAAGGGAGATACACGCCATTACAGAAATTAGTTTTTTCAATTCAGGTCCTCCCCGTTAATAAAGTTAATGTTTTGCACTGCATTCGGCAGAGCGAGAATAATATCGTAGCCTTCGGGAAACGAAAGGTCGGTTTCGGCGGTTTCGAGAATGCGCCGCAGGGTAGCCGTGCCGGTGGTTTGATTTGAAAGAGAAAGGAGAATTTTTTCGGTTATCTCCCGTTTTTTCGGGTTTTCGGTGCCCGATTTTATAAGCTCGGCAACCTGAACACCGGTGAACAAAAGTGTGCTGTCGCCGCCGGCAAGCTCTATGCCGCCGAGGCAGTCAACCATATCCGCAAAGGTATCGTAATCGCAATTTACGGTTTTGGTAACGGTGAAGCCGAAATCGCGAAGGGTATCGGAAGAGGCGGTATCATTCATAAAATAGACCCCGATTTTATCCGAATCAATATCGAGAAAAACCGATTCAAGCGGGAGCTTTAAAAGGAGAGCTTCGCCGTAAAATTCGCCGTTTTTAAGGGTGCTTTCCATGGGGTCTGCCGTGGCAAGCGGCTCCTTTTGAACCGAAAAAAAGGTCATCAGCGCAAAGGCAAAAAGACAAAAAACAATGGTAAAAACAAAAGAAAATATCTGACTTCCCTTTTTCATAAGCCGCTCCCGATAATAATTTTTATATCAATAGAATTATTATCGGTTTTGTTTCATATATTCATAATAATATGTTAAAATCTGTTTTTTAAGAAAGTGAACTAAAGCGCCCGCCCTTGCGGGTACAGCGGCGAAAAGAGAAGTATATTATTATTGTATCAATTTTAATAAATTTTTTCAAGAGCCAATGGCGGCGGGGGTAGGCAAATTAAATATCATATAAACGGTTTACATTTAGGCAAATAATTGTTATAATAATGATGAAAGGCGGAGATTTTATGGATAATGATTTCTTTATAAACGATGAAACCGAGCCGGTTTTGGAGCAGGAAGAAAACCAAAATGCGGAAGAAATGACCGAAGACGAGCCGAAAAAACCAAAAAAGAATAAATACGAAAAGGCAAGCATTGCATTTAAAATTCTCGCGGTGCTCATTCTTCTGATAAGTGTAGCCTGCGGGGTTGCCTTCAGCTTCACCGAGGCAACAACCCTCGTGCCTTACGGTATGCCCGATATGCCGAGCATTAAAACCGAAACAATATTTGAGGTTTGGAGAACGGCGCTTTTCGCCATTGTAGGCGTTTCAAACGGCCTCTGCCTCTGGGCAGTTTCCGAGGTATTTAAGGCATTGGGCAAAAAGAAATTCAAATAAATTTTTAAAAACAAAACTCGGGCGAACATTGTTCGCCCGAGTTTAATATTTTTTTATCTTACCTTATTCATTACAAGGCCGGTGATGAGCTTGGGATAAAAATAGGTCGATTTTTGCGGCATCTTTTCGCCTGCCGCCGCTACAAGAGCGATTTCTTCAACCCTTGTGGGGTTAATGAGGAATGAGCAATCGGCATAGGTTTTAGCCGCCTGATATGCTTCGGTGTCCGAGCGGGTATAGGTGAGGTTTATCTGCTTTGCCATATTTTCCTTATCTATTCCCATAATTTCCTCGAGAATAAGGCTGTGAAGAACGCTTACATCAAGTCTGCGCAGAGCCTCGCTCTTTTCGGGGAAAAGCTTATCCATAACCGTAATGTCCTTTAGGGTGAGCAGGTCGGCATTTTCGCGGCAGAGCATTACAAACGCTTTTTCGCCCTTATTATATGCCGCGTCCAGCTCGGATTGAGCGTTTTCGGGCGCGATTTTCTTTACATCGAAATATTTTTCCGATTTTTTCAGAACATCTTCTCTGTTAAAACTTTCGAGCTCCCTTACAATTCGGTGGGTGGGGAAGACCACAAGTCCGTCATTTTCCATATCAATAAGGAACATCATAATATACTCGCTGTTTTCCTCATTTTTGCCGTTTTCCCTGCAATATTTACGGTAATTGAGGGCGGTTTCGTAGCGGTGATGACCGTCTGCAATATAGAGCTTTCTGTTTTCAAACTGCCGATAAATTTCGGCGGTTTTTTCATTGTTCTCTACCGCCCAAAGGCTGTGTGTAACACCGGCGTTATCGGTAAAGGTATCGTCCGGCGCACCCGAGGAGAGCTCGGAAATAAGCCTTGCGGTTTCGCCGGTTTTATCCGAATAAAGCGAATAAATCTGGCTGAAGCTGCAGCCCGAAGCCTTAAGTAAATTAAGACGGTCGGTTTTAGCCTTTGAGAGGGTTTCCTCGTGGGGCAGAATTATGTTTTCGCTGAACTCGTGGAGCTTTGCATAGCAGGTGAAGCCGCGAAATGCGTAATTTACACCCGCAACCTCGAATTTTTCCTCATAAATATATATGCTTTCCTTTTTATCCTGCGCAAGATAGCCCTCCGCTTCCCAAACGCCGAGTGTATCTGCCGCGGATTTGTAACCCTCGGGGGTTTGCTCGGGGAGCTCAAGACGAATTATATTATGCTCGTTTTCCCTTAAAAACGCCTGCTTTTCTTCTTCGCTTATTATATCGTACGGCGGACAGCAAACCTGCTTTTTATCGCCCGCTTTATCTGTAAATCTTAACGCCCTGAAGCCTTTAATTTCTGCCATTTATATTATCTCCTTGTGATTTTTTACTCATTTTACATAAAATCGGCAAAAATGTCAATATTTCCGCTTGAAGAGAGCAAGAAAATATTGTATAATTATTTATAATTTGTTTACAAACAGTTGTCGGATTCCTGATAAAATTTAAACAACTGCTAAATTAGGAGGCAATCAGATGATAGAAGTTACTCACCTCAGCAAAAAGTACGGTAATCACCTGGCGGTTTATGATGTATCCTTCAAAATCGAAAAGGGCGAAATTATCGGATTTTTGGGACCCAACGGCGCAGGAAAATCTACGATAATGAATATCCTTACGGGTTATCTGTCGCTCACCCAGGGAAAGGTCACGGTAGACGGCTACGATATTCTCGAAAACCCCAATGAGGCAAAACGCCGCATAGGTTATCTGCCCGAAATCCCGCCGCTTTATACCGATATGACGGTAAGGGAATACCTGAACTTTATTTACGACCTTAAAAAAGCGAAATTCCCCAAGGCTCCGCATATTGACGAAATTCTCAAGCTCGTTAAAATCGAAGACCATCAGAACAAGCTGATTAAAAGTCTTTCAAAGGGCTACAGGCAAAGAGTGGGCATCGCCCAGGCGCTTATCGGCAACCCCGATGTACTTATTCTTGATGAGCCCACGGTAGGCCTTGACCCCAAGCAGATAATCGAGATAAGAAATCTTATCGAAAAGCTCGGTAAAAACCATACGATAATTCTTTCCTCCCATATTTTGTCGGAAATTCAGGCGGTATGTGAGAGGGTTATCATAATAAACCACGGTGTGCTCGTTGCAGACGCCAGCCCCGATGAACTCTCCAAAACACTTTCGAATGACCATTCGGTAGCTGTTCGTATAGGAGGCTCGCCGGAAGATGCGGAGAAGATTTTACGCAGTGTAAAGGGTGTAAAGGAGGTTAAAAACCTCGGTAAAAAAGAAGAGGGTTCAACCGATTTTGTTATCACCCCCGAAGAAAACGAGGATATTCGCGCCGCCGTTGCGGCACGTCTTGCAGAGCGCGGCAAACAGCTTTATATGCTTTCAAGCAACGAATTGAGCCTCGAGCAGGTATTTATGAAGCTCACCTATGAGGCAGACGGCGTAACCGCCGAAGATTATAACAGGGAGGATGAAGAATAATGACGGCAATATTCAAAAGAGAATTCAAAGCGTATTTTTCAACCCCGATAGGCTATGCCATAGTAGCAATATTCACCCTCTTTTCGGGTCTTTTCTTCAGCGCGGTATATATGGCGGGTCAGCCGGATATGTCGGGAGTAATTTCTGCGATGTCAACCGTTGCGATAATCGCCGTTCCCTTTATCACCATGCGTCTTTTAAGTGAAGACCGCAAGCAAAAGGTAGACCAGGTGCTTCTCACCGCTCCCGTTTCGGTAGCCTCGATAGTTTTAGGCAAGTTCTGGGCGGCGCTGGCGCTTTACTCCCTCGGCTTTGCGCCTACACTTATTTATCAGTTTATTATTTCGGTATACGCCGTTTCGAGCTGGATTCCCTATCTCTATGCACTTTTGGGAATTCTGCTTTTGGGTGCGGTAATGATAGCGATTGGTATGTTTTTATCATCACTCACCGAAAGCTCGGTGCTCGCCGCCGCTCTTACCTATGCGGTATTTCTGGCGGTTATGCTCCTTTCCTCCTACGCTTCGGCGGCAGGACACGAATGGCTCGAAAAGGTGGGCTCGATAATTTCATTTATCGACCGCTTTAATTCATTCACAACAGGCATTGTAAATCTTGCCGATATAATTTATATGGTAAGCATTTCGTTCCTGTTCCTCTTCCTCTCAACTCGCTCGGTTGAGCAACGCAGATGGGCTTAAAGGAGGTGCGCTCAAATGTCTTTATTCAATGAAAAATCCGAAAATCCGGAAATCGAAAATGAAATTATAAACGAGGCGGAAACCGCAGCCGAGGAAACGGCGGCAGAAGAAGCGCCCAAAGCAGAAGAAGCTCCGAAAGCCGAAGAAAAGGCGATTTCAGAAACAGCTTCCGAAGAAACTGCCGAAAAACCGAAAAAGCTTAAAAACACATTCCGTCTTAAATACGGCGGCTTTTCCTCTACGATGATTGCCATTGTTCTTGTGGCGGTAATAGTTCTCAATCTGCTTATGAGCGTGCTTAACGATAGGGGTCTGCTCAAATTCGATGCAACCTCCTCCTCAAAGTACACAATAAGCGAGGAAAACGAGGCGTTCATCAAAAAGATTGATAAACCCGTTACACTTACCGTTCTTTCAACCAAGAGCGAATATACAAATCTTGCAAATTTCGCGTATCAGTATATGGGAGTAAGCGATGAGAATAATTATTACGACCAAACCGTGAAGCTTCTTGACCGTTACGCCGAGCTCAACGATAAAATCGAGCTTAAGTATATTGATTTTTACGGCACACAGGCAAAAACCATTGCCGAAAAACACCCGAGTATTTTCTACGGCGATATTCTTGTGTCGGTAACCGATGAGAAAAACGAATCGAAGGACCGTCTTGTAACCTTTGCGGATATTTACAAGTATGAGAGTATGTATAGTCAGTACTATACAATCACCGAGAATAATGTAGAATCTGCGGTATCGAGCGCAATAAACATTCTCCTTTACAGCGAGGAGAAAAACCTTGCTCTCATTTCCTCACATTCGCAGGCCGCCGTGTTCAATCAGTATTATTCAAATGCTCTTAAGCTCAACGGCTTTAATATCACCAACATTGAAGAAACCGTAATTTCGAGCATTGATAAAAACCTCGATACGGTAGTTATCGCCGCACCTACAAGCGACCTTTTGCCCGAAGAAATCACCGCTTTAAATACCTGGCTTGATAATGGCGGTCAGAAGGGTAAATCACTTATATTTATCCCCGGCGGTTCGGTTAATAACTTCCCCAATCTTAAGGAGTTTTTGGAGGAATGGGGCATAAAGTATTCCACCGGTACACTCTATCAGACCAATAAGGAATACTACTACGGCGAACCCACCACAACCTTCGCTTTCCCCGAGGATAACGATACCACCAAAAAGATTGTTGAAAACACCGAGGCTTTCTGCGTGCTTGCAAACAACGTTCCGATGGAAAAGGCGTTTGATGGCTTTGAGGGCAGAACACCCACCGTTGTTATGAGCACCAACGATGCAGTTGCCGTAAAGCCCGAAGGAGCAGACGAAAACTGGGCTCCCGCGGCAGACGCCGAGCTTAAAAGCTATGCCACAATAATAGTAAGCGAGGATTTAAACCTCATTGACAATAAGCCTTACAGAAGTTATGTTTCGGCATTTTCGAGCTTTGATGCGGTTTATTCACAGTGGGCGCAGTACGACCAGCTTTTGAACCTTGATACTGCCGTAAACACCGCACTGTTTACCTCGGGCACCGATACCGAGGCTACCGTAACCTTTGTTCCGAAAACCATTACAACCGAGAGCTTCGCAGATAAGGTAACCGCCGCAAAGACGGTAATAATCGACCTTGTTTTCATAGTAATAATTCCGCTTACCATAATCATTATCGGTATAGTAGTATTCGTAAAGAGGAGAAGAAAATGAGTTCTGTCCCCGAAAATAACGAAAAGCGTGAAATCGAATATTCGGTATTCGATAACCCCGAGCATTTCGAAGAAAAGAGCGAAAAGGTAAAGAAGCATTCAATGAGAAACCGCATAATTGCGGGGCTTCTTGCCCTCGCCGTAATTGCAGGCGGCACGCTGGCGGCGGTAAAGTTTATTCCAAAGCCGGTGGAGGAGGAAGAAAAAAAGGCGGAAATTCCGATTTTAAATCTTACCGAAACAGCCGAGAGCGTTCTGCTTAAAAACGAAATTACAACCCTTAAGTTTTTAAGCGCGGCAGGCGAGGTAGACGGTGAATCACAAACCGTTTGGACCATCGAGGGAGTAAAGAGCGAATATACGCAGTCTGATTCCATTGCAAACCTCGTAAAATCAATTACCGAAATGAAGGCTCTGCAAAAGCTTACCGCGGAAAAAGATGCCGATTACGGCTTTGATGAATCCACCGTAAATGCCGAGATTTTCACCAAAAGCGGCTCGGTAAAGGTAACCTTCGGAGGTATGGCGCCGGCGGATATAGGAATTTACTGTAAGGCTTCAAACGATAGCGAAAATATCTACGTTGTAAGTGTTATCGCCGTAACAGCCCTGCAGGTAGTTCCCACCGATTTTGCCAATGCGGACGGATATACCGGCATCGAGCTTAATGCCGTAAATAAAAACTGCTTCTCTGATGACGGTACCGTTACCGATTTCGATTATATCAAGCTTAAAAGCAAAAATTTCAGCGAACCCCTTGAAATCGTTATGCAAAACGATGAATCCCTCAATGCATATTTTGCCTTTAAGGTTGTAAAGCCGATGGAAAGAATCGGAAACAACGATAATTCCCAGGCGATATTAAATCTTTTCGGCAAGGGCTTCTCGGCAGAGGGTGCATACGCATTTGAGCCTACCGATGTGGTGCTCGAGCGTTACAACCTCAAAAACCCCGATTTCGAATGTACGGTAAGTATTGCCCGCGAGGTTTATACACTTAAATTCGGAATTGTGGACGAAACCTACTGCGCGTTTTGGGACGAAAAAGCAAATATGATTGAAAAGGTTCCGATAGCTTCAATTCCCTTCCTTACAACGAGTATCAATGATTATTATTCGAGCTTCCTCGTTCTGGAAAACCTTTCGGGACTTAAAAATCTTAAAATCGAAACTGCCGATAAATCCTATAATTTCGATTTGAAATATACAAAGGGCGAAGAAACGAAGGACGATGTTTATGAGGCATCATTCGGCGGAAAGCCGCTTGATATAACCTCATTTAAGAGCTATTATCAGGAGCTTATCGGTATTTCGCCGATAGCCTACGATACCGGAGCCACGGGAGAAACCGATATGAAGATAACCTTTGTTCATTCGGGAACTACAAATGATACCGTGCTTACCTTCCGAAAATTCTCGGCGCAGAGGTATCAGGTTGATATAAACGGTCTGCCGCTCGGTCTTATCACCAAAACCACCTATGATAATTTCTTAAATCTCACCGCAAAAACGGCAGGACAAAGCGCCGAATCTTAAAAATCAATACAGTAAACGGCAGGCATCTTGCTTTGTAAGATGCCTGCCGTTTTTCGTCCGGTATTATTTGTTTGTCAATCGTTCTGCCATACTTATAAGTGCAGTTAAATCGTCCTGCGACATTTTCTTTGATAAATCATACAACCGTTTGACCTGTTCGGTGTTTTTCAAATCTTCATCGAAAAACTCTTTTGGTGTAATGCCCAAATAATCGCAAATATATAAAAACTCGGTCATTGACGGCAATGCTTTGCCCGATGTAATACTCCTTATATAACTGTTGCTGTGACCTAAATCAAGACTCATACGGTATTCAGATACATTTTTCTTCAATCGCAGCTCGGTTATTCTGTCTGCAATATACTTCTCGTTCAAGATTTATCACCTCTATTATTATTCTACAATAATTAAATCGTTAATAAGAGGTATACAATTTCTAATTTTATGCTATTTTTATTGATATTCAACGATACAATCGTTATAATTGTAATTAAAATAACGATTGGAGTATTAAAATGGAAAATGCAGTATGCTTTATAGGTCATCGAAAAATTAAAAATTCGCCGCAGCTTCGAGAAAATTTACAAAATATTTTAACAGAACTAATTAACAACGGGGCAGTAAATTTTATTTTCGGCGACCATTCGGAATTTAACGACCTATGCTATGAATTGGTAACCTCTTTAAAAGAAAAACACAATCATATTATGCGCATAAAATTCCGCAAGGATTACGAAAATGCAGATGAGTACACAATGTCGATATTATCTTCGGGTTTTGAAGATAATATTTGCCCGAAAGGTGTTGGCGGCGCAGGAAAAGCAGGCTACGCCGAACGCAATCAGGCAATGATAAAAGAAAGCGATATTTGTGTTTTTTATTATGACGAAGACTATCTCCCGCAACGCCGGAAAAACAGCCGTTATGAAATAAACGATTATCAGCCGAAAAGCGGAACGGCGAAGGCATACCAATTTGCAGTGAAAAACAATAAGCAAATATATAATCTCTTTACTAAAAAATAATATCTGATGTAGGAATTTTCTTCCTGCATCTTTTTTATATCGTTCCCTTGACATTTTGAAAAGGCAATGGTATAATAAGAAAAACTGTTCCATTTGGAACACTTTTGGAGGAAATATGAAGCTAAACGAAAATTTTTTTCTTTTTAAAAATTTGAATGATGATAAGGTTAAAAGCATCTGCGAAAGGCTCGGTGCCCCGAAAAGCTTTAAAAAGGGCGAAAAGATTTATTCTACCGATAATTTTTCCCGAGCGCTCTGTATTCAGCTTGAGGGCAGAGCGGTTGCTAAAAGGGGGGAGGTTGTTCGCAGAAGCTTTGAAAAAGGGGATACTTTCGGTGCGGCGTCCCTTTTCGGGCAGAGCGAGGAATACGCCACCGATATTTATGCCATTTCGGATAGTACGGCTCTTTTTATTTACCAAAACGAGCTCGAGGATATTTTTGCGAAATATCCTGCCTGCGCAACGAATTATATAACCTTTCTTTCGGAAAAAATCAGATTTTTAAATAAAAAAATAGACCTCTTTTCCGCCGGCAGTACAGCTGAAAAGCTGTATCTTTACCTATCGGAAAACGAGGGCAAGCTGAATTTTTCGGCCGTTTCCAGAGCCACCGGAATAGGCAGAACAAGTCTTTACAGAAGCCTTGCCGAGCTCGAAAACAGCGGACTGATTGAGAGAAAAAACAACATAGTAAAGGTGATTTCAAAATGAAAAAAATTATTGCAGTTGTTTGTGCGGCGGCGCTCGCGCTTTCCCTTGCCGCCTGCAAAACCGAAAAAACACAAGCTCCCGTAAAGGTTTATATGATTAACGGTCCTACCGGTATCGGGGCGGTAAACCTTATGGAAAAGGCTGAAAAGGGCGAAACCGAAAACAGCTACAGCTTTTCGGTTGTAACCGAGCCCAACGAAATAGTTGCCAAGCTTTCTTCGGGAGACGCCGATATTGCGGCGGTTGCAACAAATCTTGCCGCTAAAATCTATAATAAAACAAACGGAGGTGTGTCGGTTCTTGCGGTAAATACCCTCGGAGTTCTCGATATTGTAACAAACGGCACTGAAATTCAGAAGCTCACCGATTTAAAGGGCAAAAAGGTTTATTCAACCGGAAAGGGCGCAAACCCCGAGCTTATAATAAATTATCTCCTCGCCAAAAACGGTATGAGCGATAAGGATTTTAATATGACCTATATGGCTGACGGTACCGAGCTTTTAACGGTTTTCGCCAAGGAAAAGGATGCCGTTATTATCGCGCCGGAGCCCGTAGCCTCCTCGATAACCGCAAAATATGAAACATCGAAAATCGGTCTTTCTCTTACCGATGAATGGAAAAAGGTTTCAAGCGATAGCTCGCTTATGATGGGTTGCGTGGTAGTTCGCAATGATTTTTTAAGTAGAAATCCCGAGACGGTAAAGGCATTTTTAAAGGAGTATGAGGCCTCCGCCAATGCCGCAAATGAAAATGCCGACAGCTCTGCCGCCCTCTGCGAAAAGTACGGCATTGTAGCCAAGGCGGCAATCGCAAAAAAGGCGATGCCCGGATGCAATATCTGTTTTGTAACCGGCGAAGAAATGAAAACCGGACTTTCGGGTTATCTCAAGGTTTTATTCGATTATGACAAAACATCGGTAGGCGGTAAACTTCCGGCAGACGATTTTTACTATGCTTATGAAAAATAATACAAAAAAAATAATCTTTCGCGCCGCCGCCGTGCTCTTCTGGATAGGGGTATGGTATTTAGCGGCAGAGCTTGTAAATCCGGGCTTGTTTTTAAAGGTGCCCACACCCTACGATACGGTGGTTTCCTTTATACAAAATGTCGGTCAGGCAGAGTTCTGGACGGCGGTTGCAACCTCTCTGCTTCATATAACGGCAGGCTTTGTCTGCGCCGTGATTTTGGGGCTTTTATTCGGTATGCTTTCGGGGAATTCAAGGTTTTTTGCAGGGCTTACCTCCCCGATAGTGCATCTGATACGGAGCGTTCCGGTAGCGGCATTTATAATACTTGCCTGGCTTTGGGTGCCGAATGATATTCTGCCCGCCGTAATCTCCTTTTTGATGGTATTGCCGATAATCTGGTCGGCAACCGAGCAGGCTGTGCGCCAAACCGATAAAAAGCTTCTCGAAATGGCGAAAATTATGGGAATGCCGAAACTCAAAATGGAGCTTCATATAAAGTTTTTCGGACTTTTGCCGAGCTTCAGAGCGGCGGTAGTAAGCGGTCTCGGTTACGCCTGGAAATCGGGTGTAGCCGCCGAGGTAATATGCAACCCCACCGGCAGTATCGGTTCGCTTTTGTCGTCCGCAAAGCAGAATATAGACTACCCGCAGGTCTTCGCCGTAACCCTTACGATAGTGCTTTTGAGCCTGCTGATTGAAAACATAATAAAGCTTGTGTGGAGGGAGAAAAAATATGATTGAGATTAAAAATATTTCCTTTTCATACGGCGAAAAAAAGGTTTTTGAAAACTTTTCGCTCACGGTAAAGTCCCGCGAGCGTATCTGCCTTACAGCCCGCTCGGGAAGGGGTAAAACCACCCTCTTAAGGCTGATAACGGGGCTTGAAAAACCGCAGAGCGGAGAGATAAAAACAGATGAAAGCACTAAATTTTCCTGCGTTTTTCAAGAGGATAGGTTGCTTCCGCATCATACCGTACTGCGAAACCTTTCGCTTTTCGGAGATGTAAAGAGGGCAAAGATACTCCTCGATAGGCTCGGAATAGGCGCCGAAGCATCAAAATATCCCAACACCTTAAGCGGGGGAATGAAACGCCGCGTAGCCCTTGCCCGCGCCCTGATACGTCAGGCGGACGTGTATATTTTTGATGAGCCCTTTACAGGGCTGGACGATACCACTAAAAAATCGGCGGCAGAGCTGATAAACGAAAGCTGTAAAGATAAAACGGTTATCCTCGTTTCCCACGAAACGGACGATGCAAAGCTTTTAAATGCCGAAATAGTGGATATTTCAGAATAAGATTTAATGAAAAACAAACCCGGGAGGGCAATGGCACAGCCGCACAAGGATGTTTTTTTGCATAGTAAAACCCGCCGAAGAGATCTGTTCTCTCTTCGGCGGGTTATTTAATCTTGTGATTGTTCGACGAAAAGACACAATCATTCGACAAACTGTAATTCATCTCTCCGCTCGTCTTTTTTGCGAACATATAGTGGACCTTCTTCACCGGCTTCACCTGTCGGTATAAAACCTGCTTTATTCAGGACTTTTTTGGAAGCGATATTGGACTCTTCCGTTTCAGCCATGACACAATTTATACAGGGCTGCAACAATGCCCAGTCCGTAAGTGCCGATACTGCTTCCGTTGCATAGCCACAGCCTTGATAATCCTCTGCAATGCCATATCCGATTTCTGTAATTCCTTCTTTGGTAATTCCTTTGAAGCAAATCTCTCCGATATGAGTGCCATCCTTCAATTCAATCATCCAGATTGCATACCATTCCCACTGATCCGGATGCGAAAGGCAGCCGTCCAGCATTTCCGTGTAAGCTGCTTTCAAAACATCAACAGACTGCTCTGCAATGAACGCCATCATCTGTTCTTGAGAAGCTGCATATATTTTCAAGTGATTTGTTTCTATCATGTTCTCCCCCGATAGATTCCTGTTTGTCTACGACTATAACGAGCATCGGATTTTGCCATACAAAATCCACATTCAAGAATACTTCCTTATCCGCCTGGAGCGAATGCCCTCCCGGGTTTATATAAATCTTTCCGATTATTTATTTTCTTCTTCCCCTTTTTCTTGCTCTTTTTCCTTATTGATTTTTGCGATTTCTTCTTCCTCGAGGGTGCGGTAGGCAACCTTGCCCACAAGGGTTTTGGGGAGGTCTTCGCGTATTTCTATATCATACGGCATTGCATATTTTGCAATGTTTTTGCGGCAATAATCAAAGAGCTCATCTATGGTTTCCTTACTTGTAGGTACGTCCTTTGCGAGCTTTACGAATGCCTTTACCTTTTGTATCTTATACGGGTCGGGAACTCCGATTATACAGCTCATCTGGATTTTTTCGTGGGCATCGAGAATGTTTTCAAGCTGGCTCGGATATACATTATATCCCGAGGTGATTATCATTCGTTTTGCTCTGCCCTTAAAGTAGATAAAGCCCTCCGAATCCATAACTCCGAGGTCGCCGGTGCGAACCCAAACAAGGCCGTCCTCATGCTCGCGCAGGGTTTGGGCGGTTTCTTCGGGGTGGTTCATATATTCCTTCATAACGGTAGGACCCGCAAGCAGTATTTCACCCTCGGTATCAAAGGGCAATTCCTCCTCGGTTTCGGGGTCTACTATTTTTATGTAGGTATCGGGGAAGGGCACACCTATACTGCCCGCCTTGAACATGTGCGGCGGGGTAAGACAGCAGGCGGTAACCGTTTCGGTTGTACCGTAGCCCTCGCGAACCTGGATAACTGCCTTATGGTCATAAAGGAATTTATCGAGCTTCTTCTTTAATTCCACCGAGAGGGAATCTCCACCCGAGAAAACACCCTTAAGACTGCTTAAATCGGCGCCGTCCATACATTTTACGCGAAGCAGGGCTTCATAAAGGGTGGGAACGCCGGCTATAAAGTTACATTTATATTTTACGATGAGCTTTGCATAGCTATCGGCGGTAAAGCGGGGAACCAAAATACATCTTCCGCCTTGAGAAAGCATTGTATGCACGCATACACCAAGACCGAAACCGTGGAAAAGCGGCATAGCGGCAAGCATTTTATCCCCTATGCGGAACATCGGGTTTGCGGCTATAACCTGCGCGCCTAAAGCGTTGAAGTTTTTATTTGTAAGCACAATTCCCTTTGTAGTTCCGGTAGTACCGCCCGAATAAAGGATAACTGCCGGGTCATCGGAGCTTCTTTTAACGCGATAATTAAAGAAGCAATAGCGATTGAGCCTTAAAAAGTTTTTCCAATGAATTACGGGAGCATTCGAGGGAATTTTTTCGATTTTTCTGCCCTCGGTAAGCATATATCCCGCCTTAATCGGTTGCGAGAGCTCGTCTTTTACGCTGGCAAGAATAATATTAACTACCTTTGTATTTTGTCTTATGCTCTCAAACTTACTGTAAAACTGGTCGAGTGTAACGGCGGTTACGCTTTCACTTTCATTCAGATAAAATTCTATCTCCTTTTCGGCTGAAAGGGGGTGTATCATATTTGCGATACCGCCCACAAGGTTTAAGGCATAGAAAAGGTAAATAGCCTGCGGACAGTTCGGCAGAGCAATCGTAACCTTATCCCCCTGCCTTACGCCAATCGTTTTAAGGGATTTTGCGCAGAGGTGAACCATTTGTACGAGCTTTTTATATGTAGTTGATTTTCCCATGAAATCGAATGCGATATTATCGGGATATTCCTCGGCGATTTTTTCCACCGCCTCAAACATAGAGCCCTCAAAATATTCAAGATGGAGCGGAACGCCGCCCATGTGATTTGCCCAGGGAGTTTTTGCCGTGATGTTTGCCATTAAATTTCTACCTCGTTTCCAAGCGGTTGTTCAAGAAGCTCGGGATTTTCGAGCAGGTGCTTTAAGATTTTTACGGTTTTTGAATAGTAATAGCCGTCTGCAATTCTTTCGTCTACCGTGAGACCCAAATCAACCGTCATTTTCATTTCGTAGTTGCCCTTTTCATCGAAAACGGGTCGCATTTTCTTTTCTCCCACAATGCAGAAAAGGGAGGTGGTGCCCCAGTTTGTAAGGTGATGATAACCCGATTGAAGCTTTATAGAGCCGAGGTTTGATAAAACAACCGAGCAGTAGAACGGGTCGGTATCAATAAGCGACTGCGGAACCTTTCCGTGGCGGTCAAGAAAGCGAACAAAGCTGATTGCCGTTTTGGAAATAAAATGGGGAAGCTTATTGAATAAATCCATGCTTTCGTCAGTAGAGCCCTTTTTCTCATTTCGGCAGGCAGAAACCTGGCGGTAAATATCATCGTGAATTGTAAAGAAAGTATCTTCTGATTTGGCGCGAATACATGCCATACCTTCTTCGCTGTTATCCGCAAAAATCTTTTTTATAATAAAGGAAGCCGAAACATCGTTACGCTGATAAAAGTTTTTGTTGGCAATAAATCTGTTCATTTTGGGGCGAAGAATAATCGTTTTGAGCATTGCCGTTACGATAAGCTGGAACAGATTATATTTATATTCGGGATTTTGCTCATTTAATTTCGCAAGATATTTTTCGGTGTTCGTAAGGTCTATCCTTTCGGACACAAAAGCCTCATTATCGGCGCGGTTGGGATAAATCTGCGCCATAATAAAGTGCATTGAATCAATGTTTCTGATAAGCTTTGCGTCCTTGCGGTCGCCGAATTTTTTGCTCATAATAATATCTCCTTTTTATAAAGCCGAAAACCGTCACGAAATGTGACGGTTTGTTATTTATATCGAAAATAAAAGGTCTGCGTAGGAAGGATAGGGCCAGAAGGAGCGCTCGGTATAGCTTTCGCATATATCTATCGGGCGGCGTACTTCCTCAATGGCAACGCGAACCTCTTCCTCGTAAATTTTTGCCGCTTCAAGACCCTCGGCTTTTTCCGCCGCGGCTACGGCATTTTCGAGTTTTTCGAGACCCTCGTATACGGTTTTAAGATTTTCACTCAAAATCGAAGCGATTTTAACCTCAACAAAATCTTCATAGGTGCCGAAGTTGTCTCCGAACGCGGCGGTTTTTTCGTTTACGGTTTTTGCAAGAACGCCTATATACTCGCTTACGGCGGGAACAATATCCTTTCTTATCATATTAAGCAGGGTAAGGGCTTCAATATGTATGGTTTTCGAGTAGTTATCAAGGGCTATATCCCTGCGGCACTGTAGCTCGGCAAGGCTTAAAACGCCGCAATTCGTAAAGAGTTCAACGTTTTCTTTTGCCGTAAGGCGTGAAACCGAGGCGGCGGTGGTTTTAAGATTCAAAAGGCCTCGCTTTTCGGCCTCCTTTTCCCAGGAATCGGCATAACCGTCTCCATTGAAAATTATGCGCTTGTGCTCGTGATAGGTTTCCTTGATAAGGGTGTGAACCGCCGAATGCAAATCTTCTGCATTTTCGAGCTTATCGGCAAACTCCTTGAGAACCGAGCCTACTATCGTATTGAGCACCGTATTCGGTCCCGAAATAGATGCCGAGGAGCCCACCATTCTGAATTCGAATTTATTGCCGGTAAAGGCAAAGGGAGAGGTACGGTTACGGTCGGTATTATCCTTCGGGATATTGGGCAGAATTTTTGCACCGATTTTCATAATTCCGGCATCGTTTTTAACAAAGGGTGTATCGGTTTCTATTGCATCGAGTACCGCTGTGAGCTCATCACCCAAAAACATCGAAACAATGGCAGGGGGTGCTTCGTTTGCGCCCAAACGGTGGTCGTTACCGGCAGAAGCAACGGTAAGGCGAAGCAGGTCCTGATGCTCGTCCACCGCCTTAATAACGGCGCACATAAAGAGCAGGAACTGCATATTGTCCTCGGGAGTTTTTCCGGGGTCCAAAAGATTTACACCGGTATCGGTGGAAAGAGCCCAGTTGTTATGCTTGCCGCTTCCGTTTACGCTGGCAAAGGGCTTTTCGTGGAGAATACATACAAGGCCGTGCCTCTCGGCAACCTTTTTCATAACCTCCATTGTAAGCTGGTTATGGTCGGCGGCAATATTCGCCGTAGTAAAAATCGGGGCAAGCTCGTGCTGTGCGGGAGCTACCTCGTTGTGTTCGGTTTTGGCGTAAATTCCGAGCTTCCAGAGCTCCTCATCGAGCTCCTTCATAAATGCGGCAACGCGGGGCTTTATTACGCCGTAATAATGGTCGTCCATCTCCTGACCCTTCGGAGAGGGCATACCGATAAGGGTGCGTCCGCAGAATTTAAGGTCGGGTCTTTGAGCAAAGACCTCCTTATCCACAAGAAAATATTCCTGCTCGGGACCTACCGTTGCAAGCACTGCCGCCGCTTCGTTTCCGAAAAGGCGAACAATTCTTTTTGCCTGCTTGCCTACAAATTCCATAGAACGAAGCAGGGGAGTTTTCTTATCGAGCGCCTCTCCTCCGTATGAACAGAATGCAGTAGGAATGCAGAGTGTGTTTTCCTTTACAAAGGCATAGGAGGAAGAATCCCAAACGGTATATCCTCTTGCCTCAAATGTAGCGCGAAGCCCTCCCGAGGGGAATGAGGAAGCATCTCCCTCGCCCTTTATGAGCTCCTTGCCCGAAAATTCCATAATCACTCCGCCGTTATCGGTGGGGGCAATAAAACTATCGTGCTTTTCGGCGGTTATGCCGGTGAGGGGCTGGAACCAATGTGTAAAATGGGTAGCACCCTTTTCAACCGCCCAATCCTTCATTGCGGCGGCAACATCGTTGGCAATTGTAATATCCAGCTTCTTGCCCTGCTTTATACATTTTTTAAGCGCATCGTAGGTATCTGCGGAAAGTTTTTCCTTCATAACGGCATCGTTAAAAACATTCAAGCCGAAGTATTCCGTAATTTTAGCCATAAGACGCCTCCTTAAAACAAATTATAATCAAACTTATTATAGCTTTATGTCGAAAAAAAGTCAATAAGTTTTACCTGCCGTATTTAATTAAATATCCTATTGAAAATTCGGGAGAAATTATATAT
>JAGHTJ010000038.1 GCA_018065375.1 Candidatus Equinaster intestinalis
GGAGTACTGCATCGTCAGTCAGTCTGATATTTTGGCAATAGTAGAATAATCGGAGGATAACGATATGGCAAAAGACATTATTTACGGCGAAGAAGCCAGAAAAGCCTTGCAGGCAGGTGTTGATAAGCTTGCAGATACCGTAAAGGTAACATTGGGTCCTAAAGGCAGAAATGTAGTGCTCGATAAAAAGTTCGGAGCTCCCCTTATTACCAATGACGGTGTAACAATCGCAAAGGAAATCGAGCTTGAAGACCCCTTCGAGAATATGGGTGCACAGCTTGTAAAGGAAGTTTCTGTAAAGACAAACGATGCCGCAGGTGACGGTACAACAACTGCTACCGTTCTCGCACAGGCTCTCATTTTAGAGGGTATGAAAAACGTAGCCGCAGGAGCAAACCCGATGATAGTTAAAAAGGGTATTGCAAAGGCGGTAGACGAGGCGGTTAAAACCGTAGTTGCCAATTCCAAAAAGGTTAGCGGCAATAAGGATATAGCAAGGGTGGCTTCGGTATCTTCGGGTGATGAATTTATCGGCAAGCTCATAGCAGAGGCTATGGATAAGGTAAGCGCAGACGGTGTAATCACCGTAGAAGAATCCAAAACTGCCGAAACCTACACCGAGGTTGTTGAGGGTATGCAGTTTGACAGAGGCTATCTTTCTCCCTATCTCGTAACCGATACCGATAAGATGGAGGCCGTTCTCGATGACCCGCTGATTCTCATTACCGATAAGAAAATTTCAAACATTCAAGAGCTTTTACCCCTCCTTGAGCAGATTGTTCAAACCGGCAAAAAGCTTTTCATAATCGCAGAGGATATTGAAAACGAAGCACTTTCAACTCTCGTTCTCAATAAGCTTCGCGGAACCTTCCTTTGTGTTGCCGTAAAAGCCCCCGGCTTTGGCGACAGAAGAAAAGAAATGCTCCGTGATATAGCAATTCTCGCCGGCGGCGAGGTTATTACCGAGGAGCTCGGTCTTGAGCTTAAGGATGCCAAGATTGAACAGCTCGGCCGTGCACGTCAGGTAAAGGTATCAAA
Source organism: Candidatus Equinaster intestinalis (assembly GCA_018065375.1). The sequence goes on from JAGHTJ010000038.1 coordinate 1,039, forward strand.
GGAAAATACAATTATTGTTGACGGTGCAGGTGCGCCCGGCGAAATCAAGGCAAGAGTTTCACAGATAAGAAGTCAGATAGAAACATCTACCTCGGATTTCGATAAGGAAAAATTGCAGGAGCGTCTTGCAAAGCTTGCAGGCGGCGTTGCGGTTATTAAGGTCGGCGCGGCTACCGAAATCGAAATGAAGGATAAAAAACTCCGCATTGAAGATGCCCTTTCGGCTACCAAGGCGGCAGTTGAGGAAGGCATAGTTGCAGGCGGCGGCGTTGCCCTTGTAAATGCCATTCCGGCAGTTAAGAGTCTTCTTGAAAAAACATCGGGAGATGAGAAAACCGGTGTTAATATAGTTCTTAAAGCTCTCGAAGCTCCCATTCGTCAGATAGCATATAATGCAGGCCTTGAGGGTAGCGTAATAGTTGATAAAATAGTGGCTTCGGGCAAGGCAAATTACGGTTTTGATGCCCTTGCAGAAAAGTACCGCGATATGATAGTGGCGGGAATTGTTGACCCCACAAAGGTTACCCGCTCGGCTTTGCAGAATGCGGCAAGCGTTGCTTCGATGGTGCTCACCACCGAATCGCTGGTTGCAGATAAGCCCGAAAAGAATCCGGCTCCCGCAATGCCCGCAGGCGGCGGAATGGACGGTATGTATTAAAAAGAAATTTGACCGTATTCCTTCGAAT
>JAGHTJ010000078.1 GCA_018065375.1 Candidatus Equinaster intestinalis
ATATAATTTCGCTATAAAAATAAAATACGGAACGCTTTTGCGCTCCGCATTTTATCTTTAAGTAATTGATTATTCAGCAGCAATAGCGCCTACCGGACAACCGTCAGCACAGGCACCGCAATCAATGCAAGCTTCAGCATCGATTTCGTAATGCTCTGCGCCCTCCTTAATAGCCTCAACGGGGCAGCCTGCCGCGCAAGCACCACAGCTGATGCATTCATCAGAAATCTTATGAGCCATCTAAATACACCTCCCATATCAACTCTAAACTCATTTTAACAACTTTTCTCTTAAAAAGCAAGTGTTAATTATTGTCTTCGGTAATTTCTTCGGCTTGTTTTTTCTTTTTGCCCAAAGAAAGTATCTGAACCTCGCTTCGGTTTACCTTTGTGGGTGATTCGTTTTCACCGATTTTTACGAGCAGATTGCCGGTTATCATATTTGCATCAATAACCGTGCCGTTGCCGAATTTTGTTTTAACAAAGCTTCCGAGCGGGGGAGTGATTTTGATTAAATCCTCGTAAGCCTCCTGCTCGTGCTTAAGACAGCACATAAGCCTTCCGCAGCTGCCCGAAATTTTTGTGGGGTTAAGTGAAAGACCCTGCTCCTTTGCCATTTTAATTGATACCGGCTGAAAGTCCTTAAGGTATCTCGAGCAGCAGAAGGGCTGACCGCAAATACCGATACCTCCGAGCATTTTTGCCTCGTCTCTCACACCAATCTGGCGAAGCTCGATTCGGGTGTGGAAACGGTAGGCGAGGTCCTTTACAAGCTCGCGGAAATCAACCCTGCCGTCAGAAGTGAAGAAGAATATTATTTTAGAACCGTCAAAGGAATATTCAACGCGTGTAAGGCACATATCGAGTCCGTGTTTTTCGATAAGCTCTTCGCATATTCCGAAGGCTTCCTTTTCCTTTACGCGGTTTGCTTCCATTTTTTCAATGTCGGCACTGTCGGCAATTCTTATAACCTTTTTTAAGGGAGCCACGATTTTATTATCGGGAACCTCGTGATTTCCGAGACTTACATATCCGCATTCGGTACCACGCGCCGTTTCAACGATAACATAACTGTCGGTTTTAATATCATTGTCGGCGGGGTCGAAGTAATAAACGCGACCGTCCTGTTTAAATTTAACTGCAATGACCTTTGTCATATTTGCCTCCTAATAATTTTCTTTGAGCTTGCAAACCAACGCCGTAAGATAAAGGGATAAATTAACATTGGTAACAAGTGATTTTTCGCTTTGTGAAACTATTTCATAAAAACGCATCATACGCGAAAGCAGGAATTGGTTGCCGCATTCAAGACGTATGCGCTTTGTTAGAACCGATTTGAGTTCCTTAATAAAGGCTTCGCAGTCCTTGCGGCTTTTTTCGAGCGGGTATACCGTTTTAAGTAGCTCGTAACTGCCCGCATTTGCAAATAAAAGCTTGCAGAAGTCTTCTGCGGGGGTAATTAAGGAAGCCTCATTAGAGCCTAAAATTTCGAGGGCATCGCCGATGTTGGAGTTTGCCGTTTTTACGGCGTTTAAAATGTCTTCCTTTTGGTAATCGGTCTGTGCCGAGATGTATTCGAGAGCTTCTTCAAGACTCGGTACGGTGAGCTCGAGCTTTACACAGCGCGAGTTTATCGTATCTAAAAGGGAAGACGCATTTTCGGCAATCAGCAGAAATATTACATCCTGCGGCGGTTCCTCAAGTATTTTTAAAAGGGCGTTTTGAGCCTGTTCGTTTAAAAAATCGGCAGGGTCGATTATAAATACCTTTTTGCCGTTCATGTGGGGTTTTACAAGAGCAGAGCTTTTAAGCTCTCTGATTTGCGAAACCGCAATGTTTTTCTTACCGTCAAGCGGTGCGATTTTAATAATATCGGGGTGATTGTCGTGCGCAAAAACGGTGCATTCCTTACATTCTCCGCAGGGCGGATTTACGCCGGTGCATACTGCCGCATTTACGATATAGCGGCAAAGTGTGTGCCTGCCGGTGCCCTTCGCACCGTATATAAGCAGGGCGTGGGGAATGCGGCGCGCATTTATGAACTCGTTTACTATTTCAAGCGTTCTTTCGTTTCCCGCAAAGGTAAAACTCATAATACGAAGCCGACCTTTTTCATAACTTTTGAGAGGGTTTTGCGAGCAACATATTCTGCCTTTTGTGCGCCCTCTTTGTATATGCTTTCGAGCTGTGCTTTATCCGAAATAAAGGTGTTGTAGCGGTCTTGAATGGGCTTTAATTCATCGGCAACTGCCTCTCCTACGGCAAGCTTGAAATCGCCGTAGCCCTTGCCCTCAAATTCCTTTTCAATTTCCTCATTTGTTTTTCCGGTAATCGAAGAATAAATACCGATAAGGTTGTTTATACCGTCCTTGCCCTCGCCAACCTTAACCTCGGCAAAGCTGTCGGTCACGGCGCGCTTAAACTTGCGGATAATATCATCACGGCTGTCAAGAATTGCAACCCAGGAGTTTACGTTTTCGTCCGATTTCGACATCTTCTTGGTCGGGTCCTGAAGTGACATAACACGTGCGCCAACCTTCGGTATGTAGGCATCGGGTACCGTGAAAACATCGCCGTAATTGTGATTAAAACGAAGAGCTATATCACGGGCAATTTCAAGATGTTGCTTCTGGTCGGCACCAACGGGTACCAAATCGGGCTTGTAAAGCAGAATATCAGCCGCCATTAAAACGGGATAGGTGAAAAGACCGGCATTTACATTGTCGGCATGGCGGAGTGATTTTTCCTTAAACTGTGTCATACGTGAAAGCTCGCCGAACTGCGTGTAGCAGGAAAGAACCCAGGAAAGCTGGGTGTGCTCGGGAACGTGCGACTGTATAAATAAAGTTGATTTTTCGGGGTCAATACCGAGCGCGAGTAAAAGCGCGGCGGTAGAATAAATCTGCTGGCGGAATTTCGCCGTTTCCTGACGCACCGTTATTGCGTGCAAATCGGCAACGGCGTAGGTGCATTCGAACTCCTCTTG
>JAGHTJ010000178.1 GCA_018065375.1 Candidatus Equinaster intestinalis
CCGTATATATTACTACTGTTATTTATTATCATTCATTTTAACGGAAGGATATGAAAAAAATGGAATTTTCAGCAAACAGAGAAGAATTACTCGAAGCGGTAAACCACCTTTCAAGAATTGTGTCGTCAAAAACCTCGTTACCTGTTTTATCGGGAATACTTATGTCGGCAGAGCAGGGAAAATTAACACTGATTAGCTATAATCTTGAAATGGGAATTAAAAAGGAAATATACGCCAATACAAAAGAAGCCGGCGATATTGTAATTGATGCAAAAATTCTCGGTGAAATTTTAAGAAGAATGAACGGTGCGGCAGTGGAAATATCGGCGGACGACCGTTTGATGTGCCATATTAAAAGCGGAAGTGCCGCATTTGATATTATGGGTATGGCGGCTACCGATTTTCCCGAAATGCCTACTGTTGCAAAAGAAAATGCCATTATTTTAAGCGGTGAAATTCTTAAAAATATGGTAAGAAGAACTATTTTTGCAGTAGCTCAAAGCGAGGGTCAAAGACCGATACTTACGGGTGTTAAGGTAAGTATTAAAGACGGTGTTTTACAGTTTGTAGCGATTGACGGTTTCCGTCTTGCAATCAGAAACGAAAAGATAAATATTGATACCGAGGCTGATTTTATAGTTTCGGGTAAGAGTATAAGCGAGGTTATAAAGCTTATAGAAGATGAAAACGAAGATATTTACATCTATGTTTCAAGAAATCTCATAAGCTTCGAAATAGGCGGCTATACCTTTATTTCAAGACTTTTAGAGGGAAGCTTCGTTGATTTCAGCAAAACTATTCCGGCAAATTATAAGGAGAGAATTTTTGTTGAAACAAGAGATTTTATTGATACGATAGACCGTATAAGTCCGGTAATAAACGATGCTTTTGCAACACCGGTAAGATGTATTTTAAGCGAGGATAACATTTTGATAAGTTGTACTTCTTCTGTAGGACGTGCAACCGAGAATTTCCCGATTACCCTTGAGGGTGATGAATTTGAAATAGGTCTTAACAGCCGTTATCTGCTTGATGCTTTAAGAGCGGCAGAGCAGGATAAGGTAAAAATAGAATTTAACGGCGCAACATCGGGCGTTTTAATAAAACCTGTTGATAATGAAGAATTTCTTTATATGATAATGCCGATGAGGTTAAAGTAATGGAAATAAGTATAAAGGAAGATTTTATAAAGCTTGATTCACTTCTTAAATATGCAAATATAACAAGCACCGGCGGAGAAGCAAAAATGCTGATTGCGGACGGTAAGGTAACCGTAAACGGTGAAGTTTGCTTGATGCGCGGCAAAAAAATAAGAAGCGGAGACACGGTAAAAGCACTGAATACCGAAATAAAAATTAAATGATACTTAAAAGTATTAAGCTTAAAAACTACCGAAATATAAATGAAGCCGAGCTTTTAGCGGACAGCAAAATGAATGTTATCTGCGGAGATAATGCCCAGGGCAAAACAAATATTATAGAGGCTATCTGGAGTATTACCGGGGCGAAAAGCTTTCGGGGCTCTAAAGATTCCGAAATAATTATGTTTGGAAAAGAAAAAGCGGTAATTGAGGCTGAATTTATTTCATTCGGTGTTGAAAATAACGTAAAAATTGAAATAACAGATAAAAAAAGTATTTTTATAGGCGGAAAAAAGGTAACTGCGGCGGAGCTTTTCGAAAAATTCTGCGCCATAGTATTTTCGCCTGCCGATATTTTTCTTATTTCGGGAGAGCCGGCAATAAGAAGAAAATTTCTCGATATTTCAATTTGCGGAATATATCCGAAATATATCGAATTTTTGCGGAATTACAACAGAGCATTGGTTCAGCGCAACAGTATTTTAAAGGACTGCAAAAACGATGCTTCCCTAAAATTCTTTCTTGATGATTTTGAAAATGAAATCATTAAAAACGGTGAAAAGATAATAGAATACCGTTTGCGTTATTTAAAAAAGCTCGAAGAATTCGCTCCTAAAATTTATCTTGAGCTTTCGGGCAAAAAAGAAAAGCTTACGGCGCAGTATATATCGAGCGTAAAGGAAAATTTCAGAAAAGAATTAAAGGAAAACCGCAAAGAGGATATTTTAAGAGGGGTTACAAGCGTAGGTCCGCATAGAGACGATATAGCCTTTAAAATAAACGGTAAAAGTGCAAGGGAGTTTTCTTCGCAGGGACAAAAGCGAAGCATTGCACTCACCTTAAAGCTTGCGAGCGCCGAAATTTTAAAGGAGGTAACCGGTGAACAGCCGGTGGCTTTGCTTGATGATGTTATGAGCGAGCTCGATAAAACGCGTCAGGATTATATTTTAAATCATATTGAAAACTGGCAGGTATTTTTAACCTGCTGTGAAAAAGCACATTTTGAAAACCTTGAAAAGGGTAAAATTTTTACTGTTAAAAACGGAGAAATATTCTGATGTATATTCATTTGGGACTTGATACCGTGATTAAGCAGGAGGATATTATCGGTATTTTCGATTTGGATACCTCCACCGTTTCACGGCACACAAGAGATTATTTAAGCAAGGCGGAAAAAAGAAAAGAAATTATAAACGTTACCGAAGAATTGCCTAAATCGTTTATAGTTTGCGCCGAAAAAAACAATAAAGAAGAAAAAAAGGTTTATATATCACAAATTTCGTCAGTAACTCTGTTAAAGAGGAGCGACTTTTTGAGCGTTATAGAATAGGAGAAGAAAAATGGCTGAAAACATCAACACACCCGTAAGCGAAAAATACGATGAAAGCTCCATTCAGGTTTTGGAGGGGCTCGAAGCGGTAAGAAAGCGCCCCGGTATGTACATAGGTTCTACCGGAGAAAGAGGTCTTCACCATCTGGTTTATGAGATTGTGGATAACTCGATTGACGAAGCGCTGGCAGGCTACTGCGATAAAATTACCGTGGAACTGCTTGATGACGGTATTGTTCGCGTTGCCGATAACGGACGAGGTATTCCGGTGGGAATTAACCCGCAAAAGGGCATACCAACCGTAACGGTAGTATTTACAATACTTCACGCAGGCGGTAAATTCGGAGGCAGCGGCTACAAGGTTTCGGGCGGTCTGCACGGCGTTGGCGCCTCGGTAGTAAACGCTCTCTCCTCGTTTTTGGAGGTAGAGGTTAAGGACGGTAAGCATATCTACCGCCAGCGTTACGAAAAGGGAAATATCGCAACCGACCTTGAGGTTATCGGAGATACTACTGAAACGGGAACGGTTGTTACATTCAAGCCCGACCCCTCAATATTTACCGATACCACGGTTTACGATTATGATACACTCATAAACAGACTTCGTGAGCAGTCCTTCTTAAATGCCGGAATAAGGGTAGTTTTAACCGACAGAAGAACCGGCTACGAGCAAAGAGAAACCGATTTGTGTTTTGAGGGCGGTATAAAATCTTACGTTGAATTCTTGCTCGAGGGTATGAAAAAGGACCGCCTTAATAAGGAGGTTATCTATCTTAATACCGTTCAGGGTGATGCTTCGGCGGAAATCGCGTTTTTGTGGTCTACGGCCTACGATACCAAGCTTATGAGCTTCGCAAACACCATTCACACGGTGGACGGCGGTACTCACGAGCAGGGCTTCAGAATGAGCATTGCAAATGCCGTAAATAAATATGCTTTCGCCTTTAAAAAGCTTAAGGAGGGCAACCCCAAGCTTAAGGGCGAGGATATTATGGAGGGCTTGGTTGCGGTTGTTTCGGTAAAGCTTACCGATGCACAGTTTGAAAGCCAGACCAAGGCAAAGCTCGGCAACACCTTTATCCGCACCATGGTAAGCAATCTTGTAAATGATAAGCTCTATGCCTACCTTGAGGACCACCCGGCGGAAGCGGGCATAATAATTGATAAATGTATAGCCTCCTCTAATGCGCGTGAAGCCGCACAGAAGGCGAGAGAGGCGTCCCGAAATAAATCGGGTATCGGCGGCAAAACGAGAATGCCCGAAAAGCTGACCGACTGTATATCCGATGACCCGACCAAAACCGAAATCTTCATAGTAGAGGGTGATTCGGCAGGCGGCTCGGCAGTAGAGGGCAGAAACTCCACCTATCAGGCAATTTTACCGCTCTGGGGTAAAATGCTCAATGTAGAAAAGGCAAGAGAGGATAAGGTTTACGGAAACGATAAGCTAACACCCGTAATTGTGGCGCTGGGCACAGGAATCGGTGAAAACTTCGATATTGAAAAGCTCCGCTACGATAAAATAGTAATTATGGCAGATGCCGATGTTGACGGTAGCCATATCAGAACACTCCTTCTCACCTTCTTCTTCCGCTATATGCCCGAGCTGATTACGCAGGGTCACGTTTATTTGGCACAGCCCCCGCTCTTCCGCGTTTCAAAGGGCAAACAGCATTTTGACGCCTTTACCGATGAAGAAAAGGCAATTTATATAGAAAAACTCGGCGGAACGGCTGATGTTCAGCGCTATAAGGGTCTTGGTGAAATGGACCCCGACCAGCTCTGGGAAACAAGCCTCAATCCCGAAACCCGAACAATGCTCCGCGTATCCATGAGCGATGCCGAGCAGGCAGACGGCGTATTTACAATGCTTATGGGTGAAGAGGTTGAGCCGAGAAGACAGTTTATTGAAGACAACGCATTATTTGCTACAGATTTGGATATTTAAGAAAGGGGACGAATTAAATGGCAAAGCAGGAAAAGGTCTATTGGCCCGAAACAGAAGATACCAATATCGTTCCCGTTGAAATTGTGGACGAAGTAAAGGGAAGTATGCTGCAATACGGTATGTCGGTTATTGTAGGCCGTGCATTGCCCGATGTAAGGGACGGTCTTAAACCCGTTCATCGCCGCATACTTTACACAATGTATGAAAACGGACTTACCCCCGATAAGGCTTACCGTAAGTGCGCCGATACCGTTGGTGCGGTGCTGGGACGTTATCACCCTCACGGTGACTCCTCGGTTTACGAGGCTATGGTAAGAATGGCGCAGGATTTCTCTCTGCGCTATCCGCTGATTGACGGACACGGTAACTTCGGTAATATTGACGGCTATCCCGCCGCCGCCTACCGTTATACCGAGTCTAAAATGAACCGCCTTTCTATCAATATGCTTGATGATATTGATAAGGATACGGTTGATTTCGTGCCGAACTATGACGACCGTCTTAAAGAGCCGGTTGTTTTGCCGGTACGCTTCCCGCAGCTGCTTGTAAACGGCTCATCGGGTATCGCATTCGGTATGGCAACCGAAATTCCGCCCCATAATTTGGGCGAGGTTATTGACGGTATGTGCTGTCTTATAGATAACCCCGATGCCGATATTGCCGAGCTCTGCGAGTTTATTAAGGGCCCCGATTTCCCGACAGGCGGTCTTATCATGGGCAGAGCGGGTATCCGCGCGGCTTATGCTACCGGCAGAGGCAAGATAATTATGCGCGGCAGAGCCGAAATCGAGGAAACCACCGGCGGCAGATTCCGTATAGTTATCACCGAAATTCCCTACAAGGTAAACAAGAAGAATTTAGTTAAGAAAATCTACGATTTAGCCGCCGAAAAGCGAATTGAGGGTATTGACGATGTTGTGGACTACTCCGCAAAGCGTGACGGCGGTATCAGAATTGTTGTTGATGTAAAAAGAGACGCAAATCCCCAGATAGTTTTAAACAAGCTTTATTCCTACACCGATTTGCAGACCACCTTCGGCGCAATTCTGCTGGCGATTGTTGACGGTAAGCCCAAGGTTTTAACCCTTAAGGAAATGCTCCAGAACAGCATTGATTTCCAATGCGAAATTATCGAGCGCCGCACACGTTTTGAAATGAACAAGGCGAAAGAACGCGCTCATATACTTGAAGGACTTAAAATCGCCCTCGATTTTATTGACGAGGTTGTAAGCATTATCCGTACGAGCAAAACCATTCCCGAAAGTAAGGAAAGACTTTCCGAAAGATTCGGGCTTGACGATGTTCAAACAACGGCTATCGTTCAGATGCAGCTCGGAAAGCTGGCAGGTCTCGAAAAGCAGAAAATTGAGGACGAACTCAAAGAAAAGCTTGCCTTTATTAAAGAATGTGAAGCAATTCTTGCCGACCATGCAAGGGTTCTCGATATAGTAAAAACCGAGGTTCTCAATCTCCGTGATAAGTATGCGGACGACAGAAGAACCGAAATCACCGCCGTTTCGGGCGAGGTTGATATAGAAGACCTTATCCCCGAGGAGGAATGTGTAATCACTAAAACGCTTAACGGATATATCAAGCGTGTTCCGGCAAGCGAATACAGTGTTCAAAACCGCGGCGGCAGAGGCGTAAGAGGACTTACCACGAGGGAGGACGATGTAACCGAGAATATGTTCGTTTGCTCCTCTCACGATTATATTATGATGTTCACCAATTTGGGCCGTGTTTACCGCCTTAAGGCTTACGAGCTCCCCGAGGGCACACGTGCTTCAAAGGGTATGAATGTTATAAATATCGTACCTCTTCAGGAAAACGAAAAGATTTCGATAGTTCTGCCCTGCCCGGAGATTGACGGCGAACAGTTTATCTGTATGGGCACCAAAAACGGTACCATTAAGCGTACCGCGATGGACGATTTCAAGAACACGAGAAAATCGGGTATTATCGCTCTCGGTCTTGATGAGGGAGACGAGCTCCGCTTCGTATCTCTCACAGACGGAACAAAAACCCTCCTTGTTGCCACGCGTGACGGTAAGGCTATCCGCTTTAAGGAAAGCGATGTAAGACCGATGGGCAGAACGGCAAGAGGTGTTCGCGCAATTAAGCTCGGCAAGGGCGATGAGGTCGTTTCGATGGCGGCTTGCGATGAAGATACCGTAGTTCTCACCGTAAGCGAAACCGGTTACGGCAGAAGAAGCCCGATAACCGATTACCGTATCCAGACACGTGGCGGCGGCGGTACCAAAAACTACCGTACCGAGCGCTTCGGCAAGGTAACGGCAGTAGTTGCGGTTGACGAAAACCAGGATATAATTATGATTTCATCGGGCGGCGTAATAATTCGTATTGCCGTTGCGGGAATAAGCACATTTGCGCGTCCCTCAAAGGGTGTAAGAATTATGAAGTTCAGCGATGAAGAAAGCAGAGTTCTTTCGGTTGCCACGGCGGCACACGATGAGGACGAGGTAAACGGCGAGGCAGAGGCTCCCGATGCGGATTCTGCCGATACCGGTGAGGAAGAATCAGCCGAAATTTCCGAAAACGAAGCAGAGGAGTAATAATCGGTGCAGTTTTCCGGTGAAATGCAAAAGTATGTAGAAAAAGACGGAATCAAGTCGATGTCAAGAGGCATCGGCTTGACCCTTATCGGCTATTTTTTGGTGATGACGGGCTGGTCTTTCATATATCTGAAAATTGCGGCGGTATTCGGGCTTAATATAAAGCAGTCGCTTTCCCTTGCCGCCGACCCGATGGGCGAAAACATCTTGCAGGTGATAGTATCCCTCATTATGGTTTTGGTGCCGAGCCTTGTATTTTGCAGGGTGAGCTTCAAAAAGCCCTCGCAGGTTATGAGCTTTTCAAAACCGAAGGGCAGAATTTTGAGCATTTTTGCGGCGGGTCTCGGCTTTTGCTATTTTGCCTCCGCCGCAACTGAAATTGCGGGAAGCTTCTTTGAAGAAATGGGCATTTCGGTACCCTCTCCCGAAATTCAGGACCCCGAGGGTATATTCGGTTTTCTGATGTCGGTCATTGTAACGGCGCTCATTCCCGCCTTAATCGAAGAATTTTCGATGCGCGGTATCGTTATGGGGGTTTTGCGTAAATACGGAGACGGCTTCGCCATTATATGTTCGGCGGTAACCTTCGGACTTATGCACGCCTCTGCCGAGCAGATGCCATTTGCGGCGCTTGTAGGACTGGCACTCGGTTTTGTGGCGGTTAAAACCGGCTCGCTGTGGGTTTCGGTGGCAATTCACGCCGCCAATAACCTTTTGTGCGTTCTCTTTTCTTATGCCTCAAAAATTTTCGAGGCGGCAACGTACAATTATATCGAAATCGGTGTAAATGTTGTGATTTTACTTGCATTTATAGTGGGAGTTTGCGATATTTCGGCGCATGATGACGACTTTTTCAGTCTGCCGGTGGCCGAAACAACACTGAAGGAAAGGGAAAAGCTTTTAGCGTTTTTCATCTCTCCCGCCTTTATTTTCGCAAGTGTTGTGGCAATAATGATAGCTATATTTTTAAGATAAAAAATCCGCTTTTTAAAGGCGGATTTTTGGGTTTTGCTTATGGCGAGATAGGAGAAAACAATGGTTGAAATTAAAAATTTAACAAAAAAATACGGAAAGGTAAAGGCGAATGATGACCTTTCGTTTACTATACCGGACGGTCAGATTACCGTTTTGCTCGGACCCAACGGAGCCGGCAAAAGCACCGCAATCAAGGCGATGATTGGGGTTTTGCGGTACAGCGGAGTAATCACGGTGGATAATTTCGGCAACAAAACCCCCGAGGCAAAGCGGCTTTTGGGCTACATACCCGAAATGCCGGCGCTTTATCAAAATTTAACGGTAAAGGAGCATCTTGAGTTCGTTGCCCGCGCTTACAAGCTTACCGATTATAAGGATTACGAAAGAGAGCTTCTCGAAAGATTTGAGCTCTGGGATAAGAGAAATAAGTTCGGAGACGAGCTTTCAAAAGGTATGCAACAGAAGTTGAGCATTTGTTGCGGACTTCTTCCCAAACCTAAATTTCTCCTTTTTGATGAGCCGATGGTAGGTCTCGACCCCCACGCCATCAAGGAGCTCAAGGAGGTTTTTACCGAGCTAAAAAATGACGGTTGCGCCGTGCTCATAAGTACCCACATGATTGACAGTATCGAAAATCTCTGGGATAAAACGATAATTATGCAGTCCGGCAGGGTTAAGGCGCAGGTGCTCAAAGCCGATATTGAAAAATCGGGGGAGAGCCTTGAAGATATTTTCTTCGCCGTTACCGAGCCTGAAAATGGCGGGGGCGCAGACGAATGAGAATGTTTTTATACTACGTCAGCCACACCTTTGTAAACTCGATTAAAAAGCTTTTTAAAAGCTGGGTAGTTATAGTTTTGGTGTTTGCTTTTGTGTTCGGCCTTGCAGTAGGCATCGGCGCGGCAACTATCGAAGATAAGGTGGCGGACACCGGCGAACAAACCGCAGTAACCGAAGAAATTGAAATCGAAAACGAAGCAGAAACCGACCCGGCAGTCTACCGCGAAAAAATATATCCGATAGTGGAGATGGCGGTTTTCGGGGTGTTCTTTGCCATAGTTTTCATACACCTTTATACCTCCGATAAAAACGGAGCCGCGATTTTCAATATGGCAGACGTAAATTTCCTTTTTCCGTCTCCCTTGCGCCCGCAGGCGGTACTCTTTTTCAAGACCGTTTTGCAGGCTCTGATTATAACCTTTGCCTGCACATTTTATCTTGCTTTTCAGCTTCCCAATCTGGTTTTAAATGTAGGTGTTGGTCTTGCCGGGGCAATTTCGCTGATTGCGGCATTTATAATTGCCATGCTCTTCGGCAGAACGGTATCGGTGCTTTCCTACACCGCCGCCGCCTCTAAAATCGGCGGAAAAAAGAAGATTTTACCGATATGTATAGGCATACTTTCGGCGGTTATAATAGTTTTCTTTGCGGTAAAATCGGCAAAGGGACTCGATTATTTTGAAACAGCAAAGCTCCTTTTTGCTTCAAAATACAGCAGGCTTTTCCCCGTTTTCGGTTGGCTTGCGGGAGCTACAATGAGTATATTTGATGGTAACTATGTTGCCGCCGTTTTATATTATCTTGCCCTTGCGGCGGCATTTGCGCTCTTGCTTTTCATAATCAGCCGAATTAAAGCCGATTTTTATGAGGACGCCCTTGCGGGAGCCCAAAAAAATCAGGAAAAAATCGAAGCGGCGCTTGAGGGCAAACAGCAAAGAGCGAAAAAGCGCAAAAAAGAGGTTAAGGAAACCGAAATCGGCAGGGGAAAAGGCGCCGGCGTATTTTTCACCAAGGGGCTTTATGTTCACCGCAGAGATGGCGTTTTGGGACCTCTTACCAAAACCGGAATTACCTATTTATTGCTGTCTCTGATAGTCTGTCTCGGAACAAAGTTCGCCGTAAGGCTCGAAACGATGGCGATTTTCGGTTTTGCAATCCTCGTTTTTTCCTTCTTCAAAAATTTCGAAACCCCGATAAACGAGGATTTGCAGACCTTTTGGTTGCGGCTCGTTCCCGAAAACAAGTATAAAAAGATTTTTTGTGCCCTTGCGGGCGGAACGGTGGCGGCGATAATTGACTCGGTACCGGCATTTGTGGTTGCCGCAGTAATTTTAGGCAAGGATTTTGAAGCCCTTTTATGGTTCTTGATTTTCGCTTCCTTCGATGCCTTTTTATCCGCCTGCGCGCTGGCGGCAGATGCCATTATCCCCGATAAGCTCCACCCGAGCATAAAGAAAATGTTTTGCATATATTTCCGTATGTTTATGGTCTTGCCGGGAGCCTTTTTGCTGATTATGGGTCTGGCAGGAGGAGGCTTTACAACCTTTGCTCTGCTTACCGTTTTGCTTAATCTCCTCCTCGGAACGGGATTTTTCTTTATCGGAGCCGCCGCAACAAATGCTTAAATTGCAGGTGAAAAATTATGGACAGAAAATTTATGGACCTTGCGATAATCCGTGCCAAAAGAGCCCTTGAAGACGGGGAAGTTCCGGTAGGCGCGGTTGTTGTGCGGGGCGGTGAGGTAATAGCCTCGGGCAGAAACCGCGGGGAAGCCACCCACCAAGCGACCGCTCACGCCGAAATTGAGGCAATAAACAAGGCGTGTGAAGCGGTGGGGGACTGGCGGCTTGACGACTGCGAGCTCTATGTAACCCTTGAGCCATGCCCGATGTGCAGCGGCGCGATAATAAACGCGAGAATTAAAACGGTTGTTTTCGGAGCATACGATACAAAGCGCGGTGCTCTCGGCTCGGTGGCACACTTCGGAAACGGTATGTTCGGCACAAAAACCGAGGTTTACGGCGGAATTTGCGAAAAGGAATGTAAGCAGATTTTAGACGACTTTTTTAAGGGTGTCCGTAATGAGTGATATTATTGATAACAAAAGCGCATTTGTTGACATAAAAAATATTATGTTAACCTGCAATATCCAAGAAATGGCAGTTTGCGAATTTGAATATGTAAAGGAGCACCTGCTCGAATGTCGGGCAAAGGAGCGGTTGCCGAAAGATGCGAGAAGCATAATTATTGCGGCGTTTCCATATAGGGTAGAGCAGACACCGCCGAAAAACATCAGCCGATATGCGGCGGTGCCCGATTATCATACCGTTTGCGGCAAAATGCTTGAAAGCGCTGTACAGCAGCTACGAGCCGCCTACCCCGAAAATAAATTTGAATGGTTTATAGATAATTCGCCTATTCCCGAGGTTGCCGCGGGGGTTCACGCCGGGCTTGGCAGACGCGGCGAGAACGGACTGCTCATAAACGAAAAATACGGCTCATTTGTATTTCTCGGCGAAATTGTAACCGACCTTGAAATTGAGCCCGAAAAAGGCGCAAAAAACGACAAAAAATGCCTCGATTGTGGACAATGCAAGGCGGCCTGCCCTATCAATCTTAACAAAGCGGACTGTCTATCGGCTGTAAACCAGAAGAAAAAGGGGCTTACAACCGAGCAAATCGGGCAAATAAAGCAAAGCGGCTGTGTTTGGGGCTGCGATATTTGCGGCGAGGTCTGCCCGATGAACAAGAACACCGAGCCGACC
Organism: Candidatus Equinaster intestinalis; assembly: GCA_018065375.1. The sequence goes on from JAGHTJ010000178.1 coordinate 11,732, forward strand.
TACATTGAGGAATTTGTAAGCGGATACCGAAAGGAGTATCAGCCGAATGAAAATTCCGAGGGGCGTGCATATAATTGGCGCGGCGAAGATG